>CP129487.1:3615000-3915000 GCA_030584025.1 Cyclobacteriaceae bacterium | reverse complement strand
TTTTGTGCGCCCACAGCTATTCGGGTTTGCTCGCCAATCAATTTTTTCACCGGCAACAAATACGGGAAGGGTGTACACAACACCACCTTTACATCACCCCGAACTTCATCGGCTACCATGCCCGCGATTTCCGAGGTTAACGTATTCGCTTCTTCCAGCGATTTGTTCATTTTCCAGTTACCGGCTACAATTTTTGCTCTCATTATTAATTAGTTTAAAAACAAAGATAGCACAAAGGTGCAACCTGAACCCCACCACCGGAGTCTTAGGGCAAACATTACGGTGTGAAACTTCAACTCAACGCGAAAAACCTTTTCGCCTTTTTTCTTTTTGCCATGCTGATGGGTGAAGCCCACGAAATTTCTCATTTCATTGTGGGCAAATTCATTTGTGGCTGCTGGCCCGAATACCGCGACTTTAACGCATGGCGATTGTGTAAATCCTGCAGGGAAGCGACCGCTTATTGGTATTGGCCTACTGCTGCCGGACCGATTTTTTCGATGACCCTGGCGTGGATCGGGATGTTTCTGCTGCGAAGTGAAACAACAAAACTGCAATCGTTTGGATTTGTGCTGATATGGGCCAACGTACCCCAGGCCCGCATCATGACGGTGTTTATGGGTGGCGGAGATGAAACCGTTGTGTTCAGAAACATGACCTTGGGCACAGAGGCAGAACCTTACTTTCGTTGGCTGGCGTATGGCGTTGTACTGCTCATGGCGCTGCCGCCTATCATTGCTTCGTTTCGCGCGGTAAAAAATAAACGGGGCTGCCTTTACAACGTAGGCTTTATGATTTTACCGCTGTTGATTATCGGCAGTTACGGATTTGTTTTGCTGAACGGTTTGCTGGAGCGTGGATTTCTCTCGGATGTATGGATTATGGGCACACCCGTATTCATTACGTTACACACAACCGTGGTGCTTACCGTATTGATACTCTTTTTTAGAAAAGAACTGTTCCGGTTTGTAAAAGAAAAAGTAATTCCGTTGCAGCTATAAGCTTACGCTGATTTCCGCTCAGGCTTGTATTTCGATTCCTTAAACAACTTATCGGCATCCAGCATCTGCATCAATTCCGGAAGCGTAGTTTCCGGGTTTGCCTTCATGTAGCTTTTCACAATCTCCCAGCCAACCCACTGCCCGATTCGGCCAGGACACTTCTCCCCTACTTCAATGGTTACCGGGCGTTCGCCCAAAAACTTTTGCTTGGTCATGTGGCTGGTAGCATACAGTACCTGGTCTTCTATAAGCCGATACCAAATCAAATCCTGATTCTTTTCTGCGCCTTTTATTTCTTCAGCGGTGTACCAGATAAAAATACTATCGGGCACGCAGGGTAACATGTGCTTGGCAAAGTAGTACGACTTACCAAACGCTACCATATCAGCGAGGGTAGTTTGGTCTTCCGGATTGCTGTAGTTGAAGCGGTTCATGCCATACAGCAGCATCACCGAAGGCACAATGTTATCTTTGGTGTATTGGCGCAATAAATATTCATACATGTTCGGACGATACTTGGCACCGGGTCCAATGAAATAATCAAGACTTACCACAATAAGCGAATCAGACATGAGCATATCATTATCCAATCCGGTTACCAGCGTAATGATTTTTGGCGGAACAAAATCCGGATAATAGTATTTCAAGTTGCTGAACGCTTCTTCGAACTGTTGCTTTAAATTTTGTTCATCACCAAATACGCGCTTCACATCCGCACGAAGCGTATCCATATAATTGTTGGTGAATCGTTTGTATAAATCCTCCACAAACTCTGCATCACTTGGGTACATGGATCTACGCAGAAAATTATCGCGGATAATCGGGTAGCGGCCGAGGAAGGCAATGACTTCTTCTTTAGTCTCAAGCTGCACTACTGAATCAGAAAGTTGCAGGTAATCAACAGAAACTTTTTCGGTTACCGGAGGAATAAATACACAAGTCTCTTCTTTATCACCTCCGCAACTGCTTAACAGGGCTGCTAATCCAACAACAAAACCCGTAATGTTAAAATATCTTTTCATAAGCTTCTGAATTTATCAGTCAAACGTTAAAGAACCGGCTTCATTGTTCCGCATCAGCCGCATGCTTCTGGTTTTTTCGCGCACGGTTACGTGTACAATATTCGATTGGTCATCGTACGTTTCCAGCAAAACCTGATTTTGAACCGTAATCGATTTCCATTTTTTTACCGGCTGCACCTGAATAAAAAAGACATGCGCATCCCCATCCTGTTCGTGCCCTAGGTATTTCAGGGTTTGTGCTTTCCCATCCAGTTGAATGTTGATTTGTTGAAGCAGATAAGGCTTCACCAGATCATCAAGCCTGGTTTCTGCAGGCAGGTTCAATAATTCCAATTCAGGATCGTTTCGTTGAGTACGTATGGCCAACTCAAGATCATCTGTAAAAATTCGGGTGATGATCTCCAGTTCCTTTTCGCGCTCATCGTATTCAATTTCGGTTACGGAAATATGAATCGGGTGAACCCAAAGGCCAAGCACATATATAAAGGTGTATAACAAACCGCTCATCAGCTGCCAAAAATAACAAAAACCAAACCACCGGGGCTTCCGCTCATCCTCAAGCCGGCAGGATTGTTTCAAAAGAAAATGTATACTTGCAGCGCATTTTTCTGACTATGAGCGAGTTTCAACTGTATTTCGGATTAGGCAAGGATCACATTCTGGATTATGCCAATGGTTACGATCACATTCTTTTCGTGGTAGCCCTATGCGCCATTTATCTGATGCGCGATTGGAAAAAAATTCTGATTCTGGTAACGGCTTTTACCATCGGTCATTCCGTTACGTTGGCATTGGCTACCCTGAAAATAA
This sequence comes from Cyclobacteriaceae bacterium, assembly GCA_030584025.1. NCBI lineage: Bacteria > Pseudomonadati > Bacteroidota > Cytophagia > Cytophagales > Cyclobacteriaceae > Cyclobacteriaceae bacterium. The sequence goes on along the minus strand of CP129487.1, from coordinate 3,912,167 downwards.
TTGTGGTCAATGCCGAACTGATTGAGTTTCTCATTCCGCTAACGATTTTCATAACCGCAGTATCCAACATCTTCCGCAGAACGGAAGTATCCGATCGTACAACCTATGTCAATTATGGGTTTGCCCTTTTCTTCGGGCTGATTCACGGCATGGGCTTCTCGAATTACCTGCAAGCCATTTTAGGCAAGAACAGCAATATTGTATCCCCGCTTTTTGCCTTTAATGTAGGCCTTGAGGTAGGTCAGATAATTATCGTTTCCATATTTATGGTGGCTAGTTTTATCTTGGTAGATGTCTTTACCATAAACCGAAGAGACTGGAAACTGGTCATATCATCGGCCATTGCCGGAATTGCGTTGATCTTGATGATGGAAAAAAATCCCTGGTAAAAAATTTTACGACTATACTTTAACTACTATGCTGAGACATCTTCTTGTATTTCTGTTTGCTTGCTGTATCCTTACAGCTTGGGCACAGGAGCCTGCCAAATGGCAAGGTAAGTTTGAACAATTAGGCACCACGTTGCCAACGCCTAATGAATACCGTACAGGCTCGGGCGCACCCGGCCCCCGGTATTGGCAACAAAAAGCCGACTACGTGATTAATGTAGAGCTAAATGACGATAATCAATCCATTACCGGATCGGAAACCATCACGTACCACAACAACTCACCTGAAACGTTGCGGTATTTGTGGATGCAGTTGGATCAGAACGTGATTGCGCAGAACAGTTTGAAAAGCCAGACACGAACCAACACCATGCGCGATTCCATTCCCGCCAAATTCGTAGCCGGATCACTTGATCTGTATGACTTTGATGGTGGGTATAAAATCAAATCAGTAAAAGATGCCAGTGGCGCAACCCTGTCGCACACCATTAACCAAACCATGATGCGCGTGGATTTACCGAAAGCACTTGGCCCCGGTCAAACCTATACGTTTTCTGTAGAGTGGTCGTACAACATTGGCGATCGCATGAAAGACGGTGAGCGCAGCGGGCTGGAATATTTTCCGGAAGATGGAAACTACGTGTATACCATTGCGCAATTTTTTCCGCGCATGTGCGTGTTCGATGATGTAAACGGTTGGCAGAACAAGCAGTTCTTAGGTCAGGGTGAATTTGCCTTGCCTTTTGGCGATTACAAGGTTAAGATTACTGTTCCTTCCGATCACATTGTTGCTTCTACCGGAAGTCTGCAAAATGCAAAGGATGTATTGAGCAAAACCGAACTGGATCGCTTCGAGAAAGCCAAAACTTCGTTTGATAAACCCGTGATTATTGTAACGCAAGACGAAGCCACGAAAAAAGAAAAGACAAAAGCGAAGACGAAAAAAACCTGGGAGTTCCATGCCGATAACGTGCGCGACTTTGCCTTTGCTTCTTCACGCAAATTTATCTGGGACGCACAGGCCGTGAAGATCAATGATAAAACGCCATTGGCGATGTCGTTCTATCCGAAAGAGGGCAATCCGCTTTGGGAAAAAGAATCAACATTAGCAGTAAAGAATACGCTCGAAGTTTATTCCCGCATGACCATCGACTATCCTTATCCGGTAGCGATTTCCGTTCATGCGGCTTCCATTGGTATGGAATATCCGATGATCTGCTTCAACTTCGGTCGCCCGAACAAAGATGGTTCATACAGCAACAACACACGCACCCGCATGATCGGTGTGATTGTACACGAAGTGGGACACAACTTCTTCCCCATGATCATCAACAACGATGAACGCCAGTGGACGTGGATGGATGAAGGCATTAACAGCTTTGTGCAATTGGTAACGGAACTGGAACGCTACCCGAACGACAACTGGAACCGCGGTTTGCCCGAAGGATTGGTGGGTTACATGAAAGGTGATCAATCGTACATGCGCCCGCTCATGACCAACTCGGAACAGATCATTCAGTTTGGTGCGGAGCAATATCAAAAAGCAGCTACCGCGTTGTACATCCTGCGTGAAACCGTAATGGGTAAAGATTTATTCGACAAATCCTTTAAAGAATATTCGCAGCGTTGGGCGTTCAAACACCCACAACCGGCTGACTTCTTCCGTACTATGGAAGATGCATCCGCTGTTGACCTGGATTGGTTCTGGAGAGGCTGGTTCTACACCACGGATAATGTTGACCAAACGGTAGACTATGTGAAGTGGTACAAACTGCGCAACGAGCAAACCAAAATTGAAAAGCAGGTTACTGCAAAGAAAGCCGAAGCGGGATCAGGTTCTGGTAAAAAGGAATTCAATGATTTTTCATCCGGCCCCGAACCGATTAGTGTGTTGCCAACCGATGATCGCTTTTATGGCGAGTTCCAGGGCAGAGTTGATGACAAAGCACTCATCGGAAAACTGCAGGATAAAAATATTTACGAGATCAAGCTTTCCAACAAAGGCGGCCTGATGATGCCGGTAATCATTGAGTGGACATTTAAAGACGGCTCAAAAGAAATTGATCGCATTCCGGCTGAGATCTGGCGTAAAAATGAGAGCACCGTTACCAAAGTTTTTGTGAAGGAGAAAGAAGTGGCAAGCGTAGTGCTCGATCCATTGAAAGAAACAACTGATGTAAACACAGCCGACAACGTGTTTCCGAAACGCACTACTGAATCAAAGTTCGATCAGTTTAAGAAGGGAACGAACTAATTTCGAGTTAGAGAAAAGTAGAAACCCCGGCTGAAGAGTCGGGGTTTTTTATTTGTACACGTTCTACTTATACTCGATAAACAAATTGCACGCCCGTTCCAGATCAACATTACCGCCCGATAGAATAATGCCTACATTTTTTCGCGCGAATTTTTTCTTGTCCTTGAACAAGGCTGCCAACGGAACCGCGCAAGAAGGCTCAATAATTATTTTCATGCGTTCCCACACCATGCGCATGGCCGCAATAATTTCATGATCGCTAACGGTTATAATTTCCTTTACATGATCCCGAATGATGGGAAAAGTTTTATCACCTAATGAAGTAAGTAAACCATCTGCTACCGATTTTGCTTGCGAGGGTTCTATCTTTCCACTCTTCAACGAACGATAAGCATCATCCGCGCCTTCGGGCTCACCAGCAATTACCTGAGTACTTGATGAAAAATATTTTGCAGCCAACGCTGTCCCACTCAACAATCCACCACCGCCAACGGGAGCCAGAATCACATCTAGTTTATCGGTATCTTCAAATAATTCTTTAGCTGCCGTTGCCTGGCCGGCCATCACATCATAATTATTGAATGGATGGATTTCTGTTGCGCCCGTTTGGGCAATCACCTCTGCCAAAGTGGTTTCACGCGCAGCGAGTGTGGGCTCACATTCAAAAATCTTTCCTTCAAAGCCTTTTACGCCACGCTTTTTCACTTCGGGTGCAGTGGAAGGCATAACAATGTAAGCCGGAACGCCTAACAGTTTTGCTGCTCGCGCCAGTGCCTGCGCGTGGTTTCCGGAAGAATGCGTGGCCAATCCCTTTTCCAGGTCTGCTTTACTTAACGAAAGTGCGGCATTCATAGCACCACGTGCCTTGAAGGCACCAATCTTCTGAAAGTTCTCACACTTGAAAAAGATTTTACAGCCCGCCTGCTCATTGATACCAGCCGAGCTGATAACCGGTGTGCGGTGGATGTAGGGTTTAATCCGCTCGTGGGCTTGTTCGATTACTTCCTTAGAAATGCTCATAGTCAATCAGGAATTCCTTTCACTGCATATGTAAGTAACAATTTGTTATTAACAAACTGTTATTACCCTGTTTAATGCGCCTCCAGCCAGTTTTTACCCACGCCCACCTCTACTTCCATCGGCACTTCCAGGCGAACTGCACTTTTCATGAGTCGGGTAACCTGTTCTTTCAGCACGTCCACTTCATCTTTATGCACATCAAACACCAATTCATCGTGTACCTGCATGATCATGCGCGATTTCAGGTTTTCCTTTTCCATCCAACGGTGAATGTTCACCATAGCAATCTTAATAATATCTGCTGCACTTCCCTGAATGGGTGCGTTAATGGCATTTCGCTCGGCAAAACCACGCGTGGTGATGTTGCGCGAATTAATGTCGCGCAAATACCTGCGCCTGCCGAGAATGGTTTCTACATATTCTTTCTCGCGTGCATCCAGTATGGAATTGTCCATGTACCGTTTAATGGCCGGAAACTCTTCAAAATACGCGTTGATAATTTCGGCTGCTTCTGAACGAGAGATGTTCAGGTTTTGCGATAATCCAAAAGCGGTGCTGCCATACAAAATTCCAAAGTTCACTTCTTTGGCTTTGCGCCTCATGTCTGGCGTAACCTGTTCCACGGGAACCTTGAAAACCTTGGCGGCTGTGGTGGTGTGAATGTCGCGTTTGTTCTTAAACGCTTCAATCATAATTTCATCTTTCGCAAACGATGCGGCTATGCGCAATTCAATCTGCGAGTAATCAGCCGACATGAACACAAAGTTTTTGTCGCGGGGAATAAACGCTTTTCGGATTTGTCTTCCCTTCTCCGTACGGATCGGAATATTCTGAAGATTGGGATTGTTTGAACTTAACCTGCCGGTTGCCGCTACTGCTTGTCGGTAGTCGGTGTGAATTCTTCCATCGCGCTTGTCGATCAACCTGGGTAAAGCATCAACGTATGTAGAGCGAAGCTTTTCATATTCGCGATAGTCGAGAATTTTTCGCGCGATTTCGCTTTCGTTAGCCAGCTTCAACAACACATCTTCACCAGTTGCATACTGCCCGGTTTTAGTTTTCTTGGGTTTATCGCCCAACTTCATTTTTTCAAATAAAATTTCTCCAAGCTGCTTCGGTGAATTGATGTTGAATTCCTGCCCGGCCAGTTTGAAAATTTCCGCTTGCACATGCTCGCTGTCTTTCTTCAAATCATCCGACATCTTACTCAGTACATCTTCATCCAGCGTGACGCCTTCATATTCCATGCTGGCAAGCACCTGCACCAGCGGCATTTCTACATCGCGCATCAGACTGGAATGCCCGCGCTTTTCCAATTCAGGTTGAAGCTTCTGTTTCAGCTGAAGGGCATAGTCGGCATGCTCACACAACCGATCAGCCAGATCGCCTTCACTATCTTTCATTACAAGATACCCGAAATACAATTCGGTAAGCGTTTGCATATCATGCGCTGATTCCGGTTCCACCAGGTAGTGCGCAATCATCGTATCGAATAAAGGGCCGCTTACGGAAATTCTGTGTTCGCGGAATGCAAGCAAAGCAGATTTAATGTTATGACCGATTTTCAGTTTAGAAGAATCGGCAAACACACCCGCAAATTCCTGCAACTGCTTTTCACTTTCGATCGGTATATAAAAAGCTTCACCTGGCTTTATCGAAAATCCCAAACCGATTACCGTCTTGTCATCCGATGTTTGTATCGTCCAGGCAAAGGCTGTACTATTCTTTAGGTCGTGGATCAGATTCTTCTGTTCTTTTACAGTAAGGGAATGATACTGCACGGCCTCTTTTGAAAACGTACGATTCTCTCCGGTTACCGGAGTTGCTTTTTCTTCCGCCACCTCCTCTGCTGCTGCGTTTCCAAACATGGAAAGCTGTGATGCCTTGGGTGCAACGGGTGCTGCGACTGCCGCATCGCCAAAGACGCGGTTCATAATGGTTTTGAACTCCAACTCCTGGAAGATAGGCTTCAGCGCAGACTCATCCGGACCATTGTACTCCAATTCTTTCTCATCAAATTTTACCGGAACATCGGTAATAATGGTGGCGAGCTTTTTTGATAGCAATGCCTGCTCGCCATATTGTTCCACCAATTCTTTCTGCTTACCTTTTAATTCTGATACGTGCTCAATGATGCCTTCAATGTTCTTGTACTTCTTCAATAGCGTTGCTGCTGTCTTGGGACCAAAACCCGGTATTCCCGGAATGTTATCGGAGGCATCGCCTTGCAGGCCCAACATTTCAATCACCTGACTTACATCTTCAATATCCCATCGGGCACACACTTCCTGTGGGCCCATCACATCAACTGCATTGCCCATGTAAGCAGGTTTGTACAACTTTATGTTATCAGTTACCAATTGCCCAAAATCTTTGTCGGGTGTCATCATGTACACCTCAAAACCTTTTTTCTCCGCCTGCTGGGCCAACGTACCGATAATGTCATCGGCTTCATAGCCATCCATTTCGAGTACGGGAATATTAAATGCCTTTAAGATTTCTTTCACCTTGGGAACGCCATAACGGATATCTTCCGGAGTTTCCTGTCGGGTGGCCTTGTACTCCTCAAAAATTTCATCGCGAAACGTTGGCGCTGATGTATCAAAGGCCACACCGATGTGCGTAGGCTTTTGCTTTTGTAGTACTTCCAGCAAGGTGTTGGTAAAACCAAACGGAACCGAGGTATTATGACCCTTGGAATTAATTCGGGGTGTTTTGGTAAACGCAAAATGTGCGCGGTAAATCAGCGCGTAGGCATCCAGTAAAAAGAGTTTTTTTGAAGCAGTGCTCATACGGGCGAAGGTAGAAAAGAAGACCTTTTATTTTAACTGTTTTCTGAGTAAATAGTCATGCCTAACGCCAAACATTATGAGCTCATCTCCATTAAACCAATTTCTAAAGTGGGAGAAAGAAATCCCGCAACAATTGTTTCTTCGCCAGCCGTTTAACGGCCAATGGAAAACCTGGACGTACCAACAAGCCGGGGATGAGATCAGGCGAATCGCCAACGGCATTCAATCACTGGGCCTCCCGCAAGGGAGCAAAGTGGCCTTGCTTTCAAAAAACTGTGCACACTGGATTATGGCCGACCTGGCGATTATGATGGCGGGTCATGTTTCGGTTCCGCTCTATGCCACCATTACCGCTTCAACCATTCATCAAATTCTGGAACACAGTGAATCCAAACTGATCATAATCGGAAAACTTGATGATTATAGTCCACAGCGACAAGGCATACCCGCAAACGTAGTGAAGCTTGGCATTACTGCTTATGGCGTTGATGAAGATCATAGCTGGGAACAATGGGCAAAACAATTCGAGCCATTGAAAGATACATACACCTGGAAGCCCGAGGATTTGCTTACACTGGTTTACACATCAGGCACTACCGGAAAATCAAAGGGCGTTATGCATAATGTTTATGCGTTTGATAGTGTTGTGACAGCGGGTATCCGCGAACTTGAAATACAAAATCATCCCACGCTGTTTTCATACCTGCCGCTTAGCCACATTGCCGAACGAATGGGCATTGAAATGATGGGTATTTACCAGGGCGGTAACTTTTCGTTTCCGGAAACGCTCGAATCCTTTCCAAAAAATTTAGCGGACACACAGCCTACACACTTCTTTGCTGTTCCACGTATTTGGGCCAAGTTTCAGGAAAAAATTCTGGAGAAGCTGCCACAAAAGAAACTTGATACGTTGTTATCCATACCGTTGATCAGCACCTTAATAAAAAACAAAATCAAAAAAGGATTGGGCTTAACACGGGCTAAACAAATCTTTAGTGGAGCTGCTCCAATTTCCGTAGAACTTTTAAAATGGTATGAAAAACTAGGCGTGCGTGTTTTGCAAGCATACGGCATGACGGAAGATTGTATTTATTCCCACTACAATCGGAATAATGATAATCGACTAGGAACAGTTGGGAAACCCTTGAAAGGCGCGCAAGTAAAAATTGCTGATAACGGAGAGATTCGGATTAAATGCCCCGGACTTACCTTGGGTTATTATAAAGAGCCAGAGATGACCAAAGAACTCTTCGATGAAGAAGGATATTTAAAAACCGGTGACCAGGGACAAATTTCCAGCGATGGATTTTTAACCATTACCGGCCGGGTGAAAGATTTATTCAAAACCGACAAGGGAAAATACATTGCACCTGCCCCGATTGAAATGCGCATTTTATCCAACGCGGATTTGGATCAGGTTTGTGTGGTGGGCATGGGTGTGCCACAACCGATGGCTTTGGTGGTGCTTTCCGCTAATGGAAAAACAAAAACCAAGGAACAACTGATTCACAGTCTGAGTGCAACACTGGAAGAAATAAACCCAGCATTGGAAAGTCATGAGCATGTTGAAAAAATGGTGGTGATGAAACACGACTGGTCGGTAGAGAATAATCTACTCACACCTACTTTAAAAGTAAAACGCAACGAGGTGGAGAAAATACACCTACCGCATTATCCGAAATGGTATAATACTGAAGGAAGAGTAGTTTGGGAGTGATGAAGATCACGTCTCTCGCCTGACCTTCGTCAGCCGCAATCTCCTGTAACGAGCGTACTTTGAAATACTAAATCAAAGTACCATGAAAAAGCGCGAACCCGTGAGCAGCATCATGACCAAGCATGTAGTGGCTGTTCAACTTGACGATACCTTAATCAGTGCTAATAACCTGATCCGCAAGCATCACATCCGGCACCTGCCCGTTGTGCATGGTGATCAGCTCGTTGGTATGCTTAGTAAAACCGATTTGAACCGGTTAACCTTTAGCGGATTGTTTGCCGGAGAAGGCGATGCCGATGAAGCCGTGTTTGACATGCTCAACATCAGCCAGGTGATGTCGCACAAACCGCGTGCGGTGAAAGAGAGCGACACCATTAAACACGTTGCAGAGATTTTATCTACTGAAGAATTTCATGCGCTGCCTGTAGTGGCCGATGATGATGAAAGTAAACTGGTGGGCATCGTAACCACAACGGATGTAATTAAATACATGCTCGATAGTTATTGACTGAGTTAACAATTGGCAATTAGCGGTTGACATAATGTCTACCGGTCTATTGCCAATTGTCAACTGTTAATTGTCAATTGATATTCTATTTCAATCTCGCCCTAAAGAATTCTACCGTGTGCTTATTGGCATCAGCCGTGAATTCCTTGTTGTGTTTTGGATTGCTCGGGTTGGCAAAGGCGTGATCCGCATCATACGACTTAACGGTTAAGTTCTTTCCGGCCGCTTTCATGTTTATTTCGAACTTATCCATAACGGCTTTATTGATCCATTGATCCTGTGTCGGCCAGATGTTCAGCACATCACAATTCAATGTCTTCAATCGATCCACATTCTCTTCCGGCATACCGTAATACATCACACACGCAGCGGCTTGTTTGCCGACCGTCAGCGCAGCTTGAATCGACTGGCCACCGCCAAAGCACCAGCCCACGGTTCCGATCTTTGCATTCTTTCCGGCATAACTCAAGGCGCCCTGAACAATGGCGTTACCGCGATCTTGCTTAAAGCCACCCATCAGCTGACCGGCTTCTTCACGTTTATCGGTTACTTTTCCATCATACATATCTAACGCCAGCACGTTTACGTTGCCCAAGGCATTGTACAAATTTTCTGCTTCGCGCTTGATGTGGTCGTTTAAGCCCCACCATTCCTGGAACACAAAAATCCAGTTGTTGCTTTTGCTTTTCGCCTGAAGAAAATACGCGTTTGCTTCTTTTCCATCGGGTGTTTTGAATGTAATCATTTTTCCAACCGCACTCTGGTGCGTGTACGGAAGCGGATCAGCATGTGCCATATTGAAATCTTTATTGGAGGCCAGCAAGGCAAATTTTTCAGTTGCAGGTGTGTGACAAACGGTTATACCATCCTGTGCACGAGCAGCCAACACAACAAACATCGTTAGAATAAGTAGTTGAATCTTTTTCATCTGTTTAATCTGGTTAGTGACACATAAAACCCGAAAACATTTCGAATTGTTTAGCTCAATTTTTCAATTGACCGGTCATTACCCGATCGTACGTAATAAAATCGGTGTTAACCGGTTCGTAGCCACGCTCGCGCATCAGCAGCGCCACTTGTCCGCGATGATATGTAGCGTGATTTACTGTATGGATCATGATGTGCTCGATATTATTTTCAAACGAATGCCCCACATAATTGTGGTAACGGAGTTGCCGGTTAAAATTGTCATGGTCTTCAATGAATTGCAACCACCGCGAAGAGCCTTCTTCGCTGAGTTGTTGTAACCGTTCAAGCGAATATTTTTTCCACAGCTCCACATCCGGTGCCGGCAGGCCAAGTATGCGGTGAAGCCACAACAATTGGGCGGCCATAACATGGCTCATCAGCGTCAGAATTTTATCGTCTGTCACCTTCTGTTGCGCCAAGGCACCCAATACCCTTGAATTTGCCCACGCATTATATTGGTAGAGTTTTAAGAAATATTCCTTCATATCTTGGAGAAAAAATTACGTATGAACCGGAGTTCAATTTACAGGCTTTTCACCACAGTTGCATTCACTTTTTTAACAATGGTTGTTTGTGCGCAAACACAACACCCAACACAGGAAATAGAGCCCTTTTATGATTTGAATTTTACAACAGCTGAGCGCGACTCCTTGTTGCAAGGCCTTCGCGACTATCAGCGCTCCATTGAAGCCATACATCGCTATCAACTGGAAAACAGTGTGCCCATGTCGTTGTGGTTTGATCCTGTGCCCACGGGATTCAAAAAAGAGACCATTCAAAAACCAATTGATTGGGGATTGCCGAAAGAAGTAAAGGTTCCTGAAAACCTGGAAGAACTGGCGTTCTATCCGGTTCATAAACTTGCTGTGTTGTTGAAGAGTAAGAAGATTACCTCCACACAGTTGACTAAAATTTATCTTAATCGCTTAAAGAAATTCAGTGACACCTTGCAATGCACGGTTTTATTACTGGAAGAACGCGCACTGGCGCAAGCCCGCAAAGCAGATGAAGAAATCGCTAAAGGCAAGTACCGCGGACCGCTGCATGGCATTCCGTATGGTGTAAAAGATTTACTGGCTGTAGAAGGAACAAAAACAACCTGGGGTGCAGAGCCCTATGTGGATCAGGAAATAAAAACCACCGCTACGATTGTTAAAAAATTAGATGAAGCCGGTGCTGTGCTCGTGGCAAAATTCACACTCGGTGCATTGGCTATGGGCGACATCTGGTTTGGTGGCGTAACCAAAAATCCGTGGAACTTAAAGCAAGGTTCAAGCGGATCATCAGCTGGCAGTGCATCGGCAACTGTGGCAGGCTTGGTGGCCTTTTCAATTGGAACAGAAACGTTGGGTTCGATCGTTTCGCCTTCTACACGCTGCGGTGCCAGTGGCTTACGCCCAACATTCGGTACGGTAAGCCGGCATGGTGCTATGACGTTGAGTTGGAGTATGGATAAGATCGGCCCGATTTGCCGGTCGGCATTCGATGCCGCGCTTGTTTATGAGGTGATTCGTGGTGCAGATGAACTGGATAAAAGTACACGATCCGCTGTGTTTAACTATGCTGCAAAAACTGATCTGAAGAAATTAAAAGTTGGTTATGTAAAATCTTTGTTCGATGCCACTTATCCGAATAAAGAAAACGATCAGAACGTTTTGGAGGTAATCAAATCACTAGGCGTTGAGTTGGTTGAAGTGGAGTTGCCTTCCTCCATTCCGGTTGGTGCCGTGCGCCTCATGCTCACTGCTGAAGCGGCCGCTGCGTTCGATGAACTTACCCGCTCGAACAAAGACAGCTTGCTCTCCAATCAACTTCGTTGGGCCTGGCCGAATACGTTTCGTACCGCACGCTTCATTCCGGCAGTGGAGTACATCAATGCATCACGCATGCGGCAGCAACTCATCGAAGAATACCACCAGGTCACAAAAGATTTTGATGTGATCATCAGTCCGAGTTTTGGTGGCACACAATTATTAACCACCAACTTAACCGGGCATCCGTGTGTGGTGGTGCCAAATGGGTTTAACAATTCAGGCTCACCCACCAGCATTTCGTTTTTAGGAAAACTGTATGGTGAGGCTGCTCCGTTGTTGTTGGCGCGAGCCTACCAGGAAGCGACTGAGTGGGAAGATAAACAGCCGCCATTGTTTCAGGTGAAGAAATAATTGGTTTAATAACTTCTAATTGTCCGTTATAACCATTGAAGCAGTTTAACTGTTTCAATACTATGCTTCAGCAAGAAGACATCGACCGAATTATTGAAATGGCCTGGGAAGATCGCACTCCCTTTGAGGCCATTGCACATCAGTTTGGATTGTCGGAACAGGATGTGATTGAGCTGATGCGCAAAAATTTAAAACCAACCAGTTGGAAACTGTGGCGCAAGCGCGTGCAGGGAAGAAAAACAAAACATATCGCAAAGCGGGATGAAACCATAACGCGCTTTAAGAGTTCCCGGCAACGTTCCATTTCGTCCAACAAAATCAGCAAGCGAAACTCATAAGTGCTTAAGTGCCGCAAGCCGGTCCAACATCCAACCGGTAATGCTCAGCCGTTCGCGCGTGGCCGGCAACACTTCGTGTTCAATAATATCCGATCGAAAGCAAACCAGGCGCCCGGCTTCGGGTAATACATCCAGGGTTTTATCCAACAGGTACATCCGCAAGGCTCCGCCCTCGGCTTCCTTCCAATCGGGGTTGAGGTAACAGATGACTGACAGCCTGCGGTGGTCATCGTATTTAAACTGATCGAGGTGGCGTTTATAAAATGTACCCGGAGGATACTTGGTAAAATGTGCTTCGTAATCTTTTAAGCTTAAATAAAGCGACTGGTTTAAAAAGGCAATCAGCTCATCCAGTCGGGTGAGGTAAACTTTTACCGGCTGAGGTGCCGTTTCCCGATCAAGCCAATTAATATAATCACCACGAACGCCCTCCTGAACCTGAAGCGACTGACTATTTCCAATACCGGCCCGCTTCATATTGGCCGTATCGCGTAATTCTTCCAGGTCCAGAATAGCGCCAACCTCCTGTTGGCTTAAAAATTGATCAATCACGGCATACCCGTGCTCGGCCAGCCCATCGGCAATGGCCTCAAAGTGCGGATTCATGTAACAAAGTTAGAAAGAGAATGTCTATACTTACGATGATGGTTAGTAATAAGAAGTTTCGTCCTTCCGGAATCTCAGGCCAGTGGGTACGGGGTGCAGGTTACGGGTTTGTGTTATTGGTGTTGTTGGCTTTGGCTTCCTGCAAGCCGAAGGAAGATGTCCAGCTTCGGCAGATCCGCGACATCATTGTTGATGCCACTTCCGATCCGATGCTGCGGGCGAATGCCATTCTTTTTAACCCGAACAACCTTCGCATGACCGTGAAAAAAATCGACATGGAGGTTTTTGTTGATGGAAAGAAGGCTGCGATCATCGATCAGCAAATGAAAATAAAAGTGCCGGCCAATGCCGAGTTTACCGTTCCACTTGAGGTAAAGCTGAACATGAAAGAAATTGGTTTACTCGATGCAGTTTTTGCGGTAATCGGTGGTAAACGTATGCAGATTCATTATAAGGGCTCCATCCGGCTTCAATACAAAGGCATTCCCATTAACGTTCCGGTCAATTATAAAGAGGAAGTCCGCATTCGCCTCTGACATTTATCGGGGAAGTTTTTAACTTACCACATGGCTTCTACGCCCCATGATACCGAAGAATTGCTTCGACAGATTGAAGCGCTACAAGAGGAAAAGCGCCAGTTGGTCAGCATTGTATCGCATGATATCAAGTCGCCTTTAAACCGGTTGTATGCCCTCGTGCAATTGATGCAACTGGTAGGCGACAACCTGACGCAGGAACAAAAGGACTACCTTGAAAAAATGCACATCGTGGTGGCCGATGGATTGGACATGATCCGCAACCTGGTGGATTACCGCAACATTGAAAACAACCGGATTGAATTGTTCCCGGAAGACCTGAACATGCAAAGCATCATTCAGCAGGCGGTGAAAAATTTTTCAGGCATAGCCAGCAAAAAAGGAATTACGCTTCTGGTGGACTGTGAAAACATTAAACTGCATACGGATCGACAGTGTTTGCAACGGACCGTAGATACCATTCTCTCAAACGCGTTAAAGTTTTCATTTGAAGGAAAGAAAATCTGGATCAAGGCCAACCAATCCAAACCCGGTACAGCTACGATTACCATCCGTGATGAAGCGCTTGGTTTTAAGTCGGAGGAGTTACCACATTTGTTTGAGAAATTCAGAAAATTCAGCGCACGACCAACTGGTGGCGAAAGCTCTACCGGTCTCGGCTTGTTCATTGCCAGAAGCATGGCAAAAAAAATTGGCGGAAGTATTTCGTGTGTGAATGAAGAAGGTATAGGAGCGACTTTTATTATTGAAGTACCAACATCCGTTGCCTGAGGCACCCGAAGGCAACATCAATTAAACAAATAGTAGTCGTCTTCTTTACCCTCGAGAATGGCTTTGAGGGATTCGATTACAGTATCGTCTTTGATCACATAATCGCGAACACCTTTTTTAATGAAGCTGAGCACGAGGTTGCCATCATCAATGGCGCTCATCATAATCATGTGTTGTTCTTCTTTTAGCTTATCCTTGATCTCATCAAAGAATTCAATTCCGCTTTTTCCGGGAAGTTTGTAATCAACGATAAATCCATCCGGCATGGGGCCACCATTCAAGGCCTTCAGGCACGCTTCTGCAGAGCTAAAACTTGTAACGGTATACGCAGGACTTAATGCGCGCTTGATGAACTCCGCATAAATATCATCATCTTCAATGAGGTGAATGGTCATGGGTGCAGGCAAATAAGTCTCGCAATATATAATAAAGAAATCATTTTGAGGCACGCAAAACCTGCTGAAAATGCAGCCCTGAAATAGAAAATCTGGTTTGAATTCTACCCTTTCCCGCTTACCTTAAGAAAAAATAAATCCCCAATGAAATCCCACGCTTTTCTGCCACTGCTCCTGCTGGTCTGCATGTTTTGCACCACTGATTCTACAACGAAATCCGGAGTAAAATTTTCCATTTCTTTTACACAGGAAATGAGTGACCAGGCTCAGGACGGACGTTTGTTGCTCATGCTTTCCAACAACGATAAAAGTGAGCCGCGTTTTCAAATTGTGGATGGGCCTTCAACCCAACTCGTGTTTGGTGTTGATGTAGAAGGCATGAAACCCGGTGACGAAATTATCGTAGATGAAACCGCCTTCGGTTACCCGATAAAGTCGATCGCAAATATTCCATCTGGTGAATACTTCGTTCAGGCACTCATCAATCGCTATGAAACGTTCACGTTAAAAACAGGTCACACGGTAAAGCTTCCACCCGATCAGGGTGAAGGCCAACAATGGAATAGCAAACCCGGAAATTTTTACAGCAAGCCTGTCAAGGTCGCTGTTGATCCAACAAAGAAAGAGACCATCAAGGTTGTAATGGATCAGAAAATTCCACCGGTTACCGAACCAAAAGACACGAAGTATATCCGTCACATAAAAATTCAGAGTGAAAAACTGACGGAGTTCTGGGGCAGACCGATGTATCTGGGTGCACATGTGCTGGTGCCGGAAGGTTTTGATGAGCATCCGGAAGCGCGTTACCCGCTTATGATTTTTCACGGGCACTTCCCTGACGATTTTGGTGGCTTTAGCGAAACACCACCCGATCCGGATATGGATACCACGGATTATGCCGGGCGGTTCGGGATTTATGGATACAATAAAATTCAGGCGCAGGAAGCGTACAACTTTTACAAGCAATGGATCAGCAAAGATTTTCCACGCTTTCTCATCATCGAAATTCAACACCCCACTCCGTATTACGATGATTCCTATGCTGTAAACTCGGCCAGCATGGGTCCGTATGGTGATGCCATCATGCATGAGCTTGTTCCTGAAATTGAAAAACAATTCCGTGGTATTGGCGAAGGTTGGGCGCGCTTTACGTATGGCGGCTCAACCGGTGGATGGGAAGCACTCGCGGTGCAAATGTTTTATCCCGATGATTTCAACGGATGCTTTGCTGCTTGTCCCGACCCGATTGATTTCAGAGCGTATTGTGCTGTTGACATTTACAACGACAAGAATGCGTACTACTACGAAAGTGATTTCAAGAAAACCGAACGGCCGGGTTATCGGAATTACTTAGGACAACTTACCGCAACACTGCGCGAGATGAATTATCGTGAACTGGCCCTTGGTACAAAAGGACGATCGGGCCAGCAGTGGGATATTTGGGAGGCGGTATACTCACCACAAGGTGAAGACGGATACCCGAAACGGTTGTGGGATAAAGTTACCGGTGAGATTGATCCCACCGTTGCTGCCTACTGGAAAGAAAATTATGACCTGCGTTATATTCTTGAACGCGATTGGGCCACACTTGGTCCGAAGCTGGAAGGCAAGATTCACATTTACTGCGGGGATATGGATAATTACTACCTGAACAATGCTGTGTATTTGATGGAGGAGTTCTTGAAGAAAACTCAAAATCCGTTTTACGGAGGTGAAGTTGATTATGGTGATCGTGCCGAACATTGCTGGAATGGCGATCACGAAAACCCGAATTACATTTCGCGGTTGCGCTACAACACCATGTATTTGCCTAAAATCTTAAAGCGCATAGAAAAAAGTGCTCCGAAAGGTGCGGATTTGAAGAGTTGGCGGTATTAAATGTGCAGTAAATGCTCTTTTGAACCACATAGACACATAGGGCACATAGGTTTTCTAAAAATTTTTATGTGGTCTATGTTCCTATGTGGTTATAAAATTTGGAAGCGCATATCCACTCTTCATAAATAAAAAAAACCTCTGTATAAATTATACCAATCGGTATAATTTTACGTATACTTGTGCATGGGTAAAGCCGAAGTCACCAGCCAGTATATTATTGAGACCGTAGCACCGGTTTTTAATAAATACGGCTATGCCGCCACGTCTATGTCGGAGGTGACAAAAGCGACCAGGCTTACCAAAGGCGCCATTTACGGCAATTTTGAAAGCAAGGAAGACCTGGCCCTGCAGGCGTTTAACTACAACGTGCGCCAGGTGGTGATGCTCGTGGCCGATAAGATGAATGCGGAAACATCTCCGGCAAAAAAGCTGCAGGCCATGACCGACTTTTACCGGAACTACTACCAGCTTACCAAAAAATATGGCGGCTGCCCGTTGCTTAATGTTGGGGTCGACTCCAAACATCAAAACCCGGTGTTGTTGAAGCGCGTGCGTGAAATCATGCGCAAGCTGCAAAAAGGCATTGCGGATATCATCCGCGAAGGCATCCAACAAAAACAATTTAAAAAATCAGTAGAACCCGATGCCATGGCGCTGCGTATACTCGCCCAGATTGAAGGCGGCATCTTCATCACCAACCTGCTGGATGATCAGAAACACATGAACGATGTTATGGATCACATTGACCGCATGATTGAAACCGAAATGAAATTGTAAATTTTTTTTACCATAAATATACCGATCGGTATAAAATACTGTACCCCATGAAAACACTTATGCTCTCTCTCGTTCGACTCTATTATTCATTGTATTCGGTGATCAATCCAAGGCGGGCAGGAGCAAAGGCCTTCCGGTTGTTTCAGAAAACACGAAAACTTCCTCTCAAAAAAGCTGAGTTGGGGTTTTACAACCAGGCACGATCATTTACTGTAACATACCCGCATGAAAATCTGCATGCCTACGAAACCGGAAATCCGGAGGGCAAACTTGTAGTGATCGTACACGGCTGGGAATCGAATGCCGGAAGCATGGGCGCCATTGCGAACATGCTGGCCCATGAAGGCTACCGCGTGGTGGCGCTTGATCTTCCGGCACATGGCAAATCAACACTTACGCACACCAACCTGTATGCTTGTCGTGAGGCATTGCGCGCGTTGATCTTTCACCTGAATCCAACAGCACCTTTTTCAATTGTTTCACACTCCTTTGGTTCGGCTGTAAGCACCTACGCTTTATCCGGCTCGCGCTATGAAGTAGATCAGTTTATCATGCTCACTTCCCCCAACCGCTTAATCGACATTTTTAATGAATTCAAAAATATTATTGGGTTAGGAAATAAAGCATACCAGTACCTGCTCAATAAAGCCGAGTCTATTTTAAATGAACGTGTGGAAACCGTAACGGTAGAAGACAAAGCACGCGACATCCGCGTGAAGGCAATCACCATCCTCCACGACATCAATGACAAGGTGTTGCCCTACGCAAACTCGTTACGCCTGGGCAGCAAACTGCCACAGGCTGAACTGATCACGCTTAAAGATGTGGGACATTACCGTATGTTGTGGAATGCAGATGTGATTAAACGCATTCAAACGTCTTTGAAAAATGTGACAAAAGCAGAAGAGGTGGAGTTGGTGTAGGCCCATCCGCGCCCCCTTGTCCCCAAAGGGGGAACTGCCGCGCGCGGTTAAGCGTAACTCAAATGCAGAACCGTTACATCATGCAAGTCAACATCACAACTCCAATAATCCCGAAGGGATTAAATGTGCTAACCCGGAGTTGCACTCCGGGTTAAGCGCACAAAACAACTGTGTAGACTGCAACTGATCAGCGAACTACAATAATTCACCGACACACCGGCACGACAAAAGATCAACGCGAGGCAGGCAGAATCGTTACATCATACTAAGTCAAGCATCACGACTTCACAATCCCGAAGGGATTGAATGTGCAAACCCGGAGTGCAACTCCGGGTTAAGCAAACAAGCAACTGTGTCGACTGCGACTGATCAGCCAACTACAATCGCCCACCGACACACCGGCACGACAAAAGATCAGCCTCCCCACGCCCCTTAACCCCTGCCCGTACGGTCAGGCGGGCCCAAAGGGGGAACAGCCACGCGCAAGAAGTCACCTCACCTTTTCCACCACCGGCACCTGCGCTCTCAATCAAAACTGTTACCTTCATCGTGATTTAACCTTCACGCTTATGAAAACGCTTTTACTCCTCTTCATCACTTCCTTACTCTCTTTTCAAGTCTTTGCACAGGGTACCATGCTCCTGCGCCAGCCCACCATCAGCAAGGAGCACGTTGCCTTTGTGTACGCCAACGATTTGTGGATCGTAAACAAAGACGGAGGCGATGCGCGCAGACTCACCTCCAACGAGGGCATGGAAGCCAACCCGCACTTCTCGCCCGATGGCAAACACATCGCCTTTACCGGTCAGTACGATGGCAACACCGATGTGTATGTCATACCAACCGAAGGCGGCCAACCCGAGCGCCTCACCTGGCATCCGTTTAACGACCAGGTAACGGGCTGGACACCCGATGGCGAATTCATTTTATTTTCATCGGCACGTGAAGGTTCTTTGCCCACCAAAGAATCAAAAATTTTTAAAGTGAATAAAAAAGGCGGCATGCCCGAAGCACTGGCCATACCGCGTGCCGTATCCGGAGAAATTTCAGAGAATGGCAATCACATCGCCTACCAGCAAATTGGTTTCTGGGATCCGGAGTGGCGCAACTACCGCGGTGGCCAGGCCAAGCCCATCTGGATTGTGGATTTAAAAACCTTTGCGTTGAAGATGACGCCTCAAACCGATAACGAGCGCCACACTGATCCAACGTGGTTGAACAACGTGGTGTACTTTTTATCGGAGCGCGACTACGCCAACAACGTGTGGTCGTTTAATCCGGCAACCAATGAATTGAAACAACAAACCTTTCATGCCGACTTCGATGTGAAGAGCCTCGATGCCGGTGGGGGTTTGATCGTGTACGAACAAGGCGGATATTTACATACACTCAATCCGGCAAACGGCACCACCAAAAAATTAACCATCCACGTGCGTGGCGATTTTCACTGGGCGCGTGAACGCTGGCAGGATGTGCGTGCCAATGCACTGCAAAATGCTTCGCTCTCACCAACGGGACAGCGTGCGTTGTTTGAACACCGCGGAGAAATCTTTACCGTGCCAAAAGAAAAAGGCAACTGGCGCAACATCGCCAACACATCCGGTGCAGCCGATCGCTTTCCCGTATGGTCACCTGATGGAAAGCGCATTGCGTATTTCAGCGATGCCAGTGGTGAGTATCAACTCTATATCACCGACCAAGAAGGACTGGAAAAACCAAAAGTGATTTCCATTCCCAATCCTACGTTCTTCTTCCGACCCGAGTGGTCGCCTGATGGGAAATACATTGCCTACACCGACACCGATTACAACTTGCTCTACACCGATGTAAACTCAGGCGTAACCAAGAAGGCCGACACCGAACGCTATGCACACCCGAACCGTTCGATGAACCCGGTGTGGTCGCCCGACAGCAAGTGGATTGCCTATGCACGCCTCATTGAAAGCAACTACAAAGTAATTAAAGCACATAATGTAGAAACCGGTCAAACGCTGCAACTCACCGATGGCATGGCCGATGCCATCTCACCCGTGTGGGATGCCACCGGAAAATATTTGTACTTCCTTGCCAGCACCAATTACGGATTGAATACCGGTTGGCTTGAAATGAGTTCATACGATCGTCCGGTTACGCGTGCACTCTATTTAATTGTGCTCAGCAAAACCGACACCTCACCACTGGCCCCGCGCAGCGATGACGAAAAAGAAAAACCAAAAGAAGAACCATCAACACCACCTGCATCGGCCAAAGGCAAAACCACACCTGCAGCGGCAACGCCAGCAAAATCGAACACCGTAAAAATTGATATGGACAACCTGGCACAGCGCATACTCGCTGTGGATATTCCGCAGCGCGACTACACCGCACTCTATCCCGGTCCGGAAGGCTATGTGTTTTATGCTGAAAATATTCCCAATCAGCCAGGCGCCACATTACATCGCTACAACTTCAAAGATTTAAAAACCGAAACGTATCTCTCATCCGTTAACGAAGTCAGCATTTCCAACGACCGCAAGTCGTTGCTGTACCGCAGCAACAGTACGTGGGGCATACTCGGCACAACCGACAACAACAAAAAACCGGGCGATGGAAAACTGGATGCGCTTGCTTCTTTAAAAATAAAAATCGATCCGATGGCCGAGTGGAAACAAATTTTCCGCGAAGGCTGGCGCTACCAGCGCGACTTCCTGTATGTAGACAACACGCATGGCGCTCCGTGGAATGATGTATATAAGTGGTACGCACCCTGGGTGGATCACGTACGCCACCGCGAAGACCTGAACTACATAGTGGACATTGTAGGTGGTGAAGTAGCCGTAGGCCACTCGTACACCCGCGGAGGCGACTATCCCGAAGTAAAAAATGTGCCCATCGGGTTACTCGGGGCCGACTTTGAAGCGGCCGGTAATTATTACCGCTTCAAAAAAATCTACCTGGGTGAAGACTGGAACCCAAACCTGAACGCACCGCTGCGCGAACCGGGTATCAACATAAACGCAGGCGATTATTTGCTCGAAGTAAACGGCCAGCCACTCACCACATCACAAAACCTGTTCAAACATTTTGAAGGCACCGCCAACCGGCAAATTAAAATACGCGTGAACAGTAAACCCTCACTGGATGGCTCTCGCGTGGTTACCGTGGTGCCCGTTGAAAACGACAACCAACTGCGCATGATGCACTGGGTGGAGAGCAACCGCAAAAAAGTAGACGAACTTTCCAACGGCCAGCTTGCGTACGTGTACGTGCCCAACACGGGGCAGGGCGGCTACACGTATTTTAACCGCTACTACTTTGCCCAGCAGCACAAGAAGGGCGCCATCATTGATGAGCGCAACAACGGTGGCGGCTCCGCAGCCGACTACATGGTTGACATTATGGCGCGCGAACTGCACGGCTACTTCAACAGCCGCGCCAGCGATCACCGCCCGTTCCTTACACCCAACGCGGGCATCTTCGGGCCGAAGGTGATGCTCATTAACGAGCGTGCCGGTTCCGGTGGCGACTTGCTGCCGTACCTGTTTAACAAAATGAAACTCGGGCCGCTGGTGGGCACCAAAACCTGGGGCGGCCTGGTGGGCACATGGGATACACCTCCGTTTGTTGACGGTGGCCGCATGGTGGCGCCACGCGGTGGCTTCTACGATGTACATGGTGAGTGGGCCGTGGAAGGCGTGGGCATACCGCCCGATATTCACGTAGAGCAAACACCTGCCGAAGTAATTGCCGGCCATGATCCGCAACTGGAGCGTGCCGTGCAGGAAGCATTGAACCTGCTAAAAACACAGGCGCTCGAAATCAAACCCGAGCCCGCACCGCCAGTGAAGTATAAGCGTCCAATAAAAAATTAACTCCTAACAAATTGAGGCTGTCTCAAAAGTCAGTTCGAATCAGAAGCCTGAGCTTGTCGAAGGCTGAAATCGAAGCCAGACTAGGTTTCGACAGGCTCAACCTTCAGGATAATGCCACTTTTGAGACAGCCTCTGGCCGTAGGCCGGAGGGGGTGATTATCACAAACGTAAAGGCAGTCCCACACGGACTGCTTTTTTTATGGCCTGTCCTGACCGCTTTGTGCGTCAGGGCGTGTCCCTGCGGGCCGGGCTTTCCGCTCCTACTCCTCGTGCCAACACACATGCCCGCGCAACTGTAGGGTATCCGCTGCAATCCCTCACGCAGAGACACCACACTTTAACATTAATCTAAGAGAACATGTTTGCAAACTAAAAGATGGGGGTCTCAAAAGCTGACAATTAATGTCGCGGTAAAGTCCTTTCTATTGCAAACAAACCAAATGTCCGTAAATTTGTCCGTGTCCGTAAAAACGTCCGTAACTTATGATTAAAGTTAAATTTTACCTTGATAAGGCAGATAAAAGCAAACAATTTCCAATCCATTTAGTGCTACGTAAAAAAGATGTACAGATTAAAGTGGCCACAGGAGAAAAGATTAAAAGGAAAGATTGGGACAACAAAAATCAATGTGTCAAGGAAACAGAATATAGGCACAAGTCAATAAATAAGTTCTTATCCTTTCTAAAACATGAAATTGAAAAGCATCTTGAAACTGCGCCTACTAACCAACTCTCGAATAAAAAAATAAAAGACAAGATTCAATCTCTTGTTACCACCAGAAAATCAAATACGGGCACATTCATCTATTGTGATAATGAAGAATATTACAAAGGGAAACAGCGAATCACCTTCGTTGATCTATTTGCAGGAGCAGGTGGATTTAGTGAGGGCTTTTTACAAGCTGAGCATGAAAATAAGTTATATGATTTTCTATTAGGAAGTGATATAAATGAAAATTGTGAACTCACACATCTTGCTCGATATAATTATCAGCTGGGAATGGATGCTGAATTTTTAAGGCAAGATATTACTGAGCCAGATTTTCTCGACAACCTACTCAAGAAATTAAAAGGTAAGAGTGTAGATGTAGTCTGTGGAGGCCCTCCATGCCAAAGTTTCAGTCTTGCTGGTAAGCGGAAAAAATTTGACAAGAAAGATGATCTTTTTGCACATTATCTCAAAGTTATCCGTCAACTGCGCCCTAAGTACTTTGTGATGGAAAATGTCAAGGGAATTCTCACTAAAGAAGAGGGCAGAATTCAGGAGATGATAGTCCAAGAAATTAGATCAATTGTTGACCTAAATGAGTTCCATCAGTTGATTCAATTCATTATTGATTTGAAAAAAGTCGAAAAAGAGGATTCATTTATTTTGGAGTGCTATAATCTCCGCCTGCAATTTGAATCTGCCACGGATAAAAACTTGGAAGCACTAAAAGAAAAGTATTTACAGAACATTGAAAATATTTTTAGGGTATTAACTCCCAAAATTGTTGATTACAAAACGAGCAAGACTGACAAGGATATCATAACCATTAGACATGGATTCAACCTCTTAAAAAGAACAAGTGAGCTTGCATACATTAGGAAAAAAATAATCAACGAGAAGGCTTTCTGTGACATTGATTCAGATTACTTTGTTAATGATTTTGATGATTTTCTCACAGCAATTGATGCGGAAACAATTGTGGAAAAAATCAATCAATCATTTAAACGGTTAAAGCCCTCTAAAGAATACGCTGAAGAAGTTAATGAAATCGTCAAGGCATTAGAAATTTACACTTATTCCTTTGATGAGTGTATGAGTGGACTTAAAGCCTTTGTAAAGAGGGCTAATAAAGAGAAACGATTTGAGGAAATTTTATCACACATTCGTCTTTATAACATTGAAGCTCCGTTTGTTGCACTTGCTTCGAATTATGGTGTTCCTCAAAACAGGGAAAGGGTTCTTTTTATTGGATGCAGAAAAGATCAAAAACTAATTAAAGAAGTCCCACCCACTGTTAGTGGAAAAGAAAAAGTTACCGTTTTTGAAGCATTGTATGACTTGGATTTTGTTGGAAATGATGATGAAAAATTTAATTACGAACAAGTCAATCTGAAGGAGAGGTACAATGGCTCTTATGGTAAAATGGTTTCACTGTTGAAAAAGAGAACCCTTGATGGGGCAATTGATGAAAAGGGTGGGCTTACTTTCGCAGAATGGTCAAAAAGAGGGCGACTAAACGGAAGATTTTCCAATGCAAAGAATCCTTTTTATGTAAGAAATTTTGATGAACTACATAGCTCCCTCTCACACGTTGTAGCCCCATTGCACAACCACAAGACCAGCAAACAAAATGATGACGTTATAAAACGTTTGCAAATTATTCTAGAAGCTGGAGATTATGAAGAAGCGAAGAAGAAATTAAAGAAAATTGGCTTAGATTCGGAGAAGAGAAATTATAATGTTCTTAAACCAGATTCCCAAAGCCCAACAGTAATGACCATCCCTGATGACTATATTCACTTCTCTAGTCCGCGGGCTTTGACCGTTCGTGAAATGGCCAGGCTACAATCTTTTGATGATTCGTTTGTATTCCAAGGTAAAAGATCAACTGGAGGAAACAAAAGGAAATCAGAAGTTCCGCAATTCACGCTAGTGGGTAATGCGGTTCCTCCGCTAATGGCGAGAGCAGTAGCGCTTGAAATTTTAAAGTATATAGAATAACATGAATTCACTTGAGATCATTTCCTTTACTAAGGATTATAGAACAAATACTGATGTCATATACGCCCAGATAAAGATTGATGATTATCTGAGTCTTGTTGGAAAGGATTTTGACCGATTTGAAATCCAAAGAAAAAGAGAAAAGCATAAGGGATACAATCGCTTGAAGAGAGATATTGAAAAAGGAGCTCTTATTCCAACAATCACACTTGCTATAGAACCCGAAATAGTTTCCCTGTTTAAAAACTCAATAGGAACTCAAGACAAAGCAAGAATAATTGAATTATTATTCTCACAGCCAGATAAGATATACATTCTCGATGGACTCCAACGAACCTATATTATAAATGACCTTAAAACAAATGGTGCTAATTTTAATCCTAGTCAAAGGTTACTACTAGAAATTTGGTTTGAACCTAATATTAACCATCTCATTTATCGATTAATAGTACTCAACTCAGGTCAAAAGCCGATGTCGATGAGGCACCAGATTGAATTATTATTTATCACTATGCGAGAAACCCTAATTAAAGATATCAATGGTTTAGGGGTTTTAGAAGAAAAGGACGAAAATAGAAGGAGCAAAGCAAAGCAGTATCCCTTTGAAAGGTTAGTGACAGCATATAAAAGTTTTTTAACTAAGTCTCCTGAAATAGATAAGGATAATATCATAGCAGAAAAAATGATTGAATCTGATATACTTGACTCTGAAGAGGAGTTCCTGTCAGACTCCTTTTTGAAGTTCAAAAATACCTTAAAAGAGTACGCACAAATAGACGAACAGGTCTTTAGAGTATACAACGGCACAGACCTGAATTCTTATAAAAACTGGCTTGCAGATGCAAATGTAATCAATTCATTTTTTGCGGCCGTAAGCAAATATTCTATTGATGTCAGAAGAGAGTCCATTGTAGCCGATGCTTTGAAGAAATTGCTTGCGACACTCAAAACTGTTGGTAATGGAACTGATCCATTAGAGCTAAGGAAATTTGCTGAAATCAGAACTGTTAAAGCAGATCCCAAACTATATAATGTGGGATATGCCACCAGAAAATTGATCACATCTGGTTTTATAGAGTTTTTGCGATCAGAGGGAGATCTTCCTTTTGGTGAATGTTGGCTTATAAGTTCTTCTGAACTATGATGACTCTCGAAGGGGCAAAAGAAATTTTATCCAAGCAATTTCAAAGTCAAGAATTTTTGGTTGAACAAATTGATTCATTTCTGAGCTTTGGTGGACTTATACCATTTGAGATACTTGTTTTTCCATCCTTTGATCGTTCTTCATCAATCAAGGTAAAAGATGACTATGGCGATGAAGTAGGCGAAATACTATTTACCAAAAGTCAGGAGAAAAGAGAAATTCAGAGTTTACCATTTGAGCAATTTATTTGCTTTCTTCATAGTAATGCGGCTGATAGTATCGCAGAAAAGGATTTTGAGTTTACTTCAGACTATTTGCTGTTGAAAAAAAACAAGCTACCCGACTATTTAGCAAGATTTAAATCTACTTCTCCAATTTGGGGAGGTTATTTTCACTTAGACAATATCACACAATATAGATACACTAAAACAAACTCAATAAGAGAAATTAATGCTATCGACAATCTAAATATTGATCGTGATTTCTATTTTGAAACTTTGGCAACTGCATTTCGTGAAACGAATCCATTCACGAGGTTTCTAAAACTCTATCATATGATTGAGTTGAAATTTGATATTCATACTGCTGAAAAGATCAAAGATTTGCTTGATATCGGCAATAAAGAGAAGGAGATTAGCAGAACACTAAGGGATTACAGTAGGGAGGATATAGAACGCTTAAAATCATTGTTTTCGCTTAAACTTGATCCTTATAAGATCGTCCCTTACTTGGAAAGCGTAAGTAACTTCAAAACAAAAGCCGAAAGTATTTTTTATGAGTACGGAAAAGACAGTAATCCCATAAAAGAAAAAAAGTCGTTTGATAAGTTAATTACTATTGGGTTTTCTGAAATTAGCCTTAATCAGGTATTGGGGAATAATCGATTCAAAATTGTTATACCTGCCCTCGCTGCATATTGGATCTATAGAATACGATCTAGTATTGCTCACAACAAACTAGGCGAATATTTAATGACACAAAGCGATGAGGATATAATAGTTGAATTTGCTGAACCATTACTGAGAGAAATTATTACTCAATGTTACAAAAAATAAACAATTAGATTACCCAATATCAAAGTAGTCAAGATCACTTCCTAAATCTCGAATTGCATTATTCAAAGTCGTCCGCTGATTTGTCCCCAAAAAAGCATTTCGAAAATTTGAGTTAAAGATTTCCTTGATAGAGCTAGCTATTCCGCTTGATGAAGGGTAGCCCCAGTAGTTTCCACCAGTTAAATTTCTTACTCTATTAACTGACGTTGAATTCTGCTTGTAATTAGATAGGTTATTTGTCGGAACTGTACAGAATGAATATGTGAACTTACTAAGATCATGAATCGAGTAGCCATTTCTTCCTATGGAGATTGACGAGTTTATAAATGTATCGGCCTCATAGATCATACTCCACAACATTGGAATTTGTGAGTTATCATTCCAATTAGTTTTGCACTGTATTATACCTAGCTCAAATTGATCAAAATGAATTTCAGTTAGTCGATTTAGAATACCCTTTAGATTGAATGAACCTCTCAAGGTGTTTGAAATAATATTTCCTCTACTATCTGAAACAGAAATGGAACTCTTCGGTACCAAAAATTCTAGAATATTTGGAAAAATAACTACAGCTATATCGGATTCTGTGTTACTTTTAAAGTTCCCATAGTTAACAGAAATTGAATCACGAAGTGGGTCAGGTAAATCACTAATCTTCCTTACGGCAACACCTCGACTACCAGCAAAACAAAGATTGAGATACCAACAAATTAATCCTTCCCATCCATATCCCCCACCAGAAACTTCACTTTGTGATCTCCCAGCCGATCCTGTGGTTGAAAAAATCTCTGATAAATGGTCACCAATATTTAAAACTTCACTTGCCTGAAATGTGGTACCCGTTAAGTTTCTAACCTCATCCCTCCAGATTGACCATCCGTTACGAAATGCAGATAATTGAAAACAACTTTCAACCGAAATTTTTCTCAAATGCTCAATTATATTATCTGGCATATTAAACTTTGCTTTGCCCCTTTAAAAGGTTAGAATGGTAATTGCACTTATCGAAAAGTAAGCATTTTTTGCAAAAAGGCTGAGTCGTTTTACAAACTAATGCCCCAAAATCTAAAATTGCCCAATTAATTTGCAGGATTTCCTCATGGTTTGTTATTCTCTTTGCTAACTCTTGTAGATATGGGTCATGCCTAATATCGGCTAACTTTCTGTAACCAAAAAATCTTTCCAATACTCTCGCCATATTGACATCCAAAAGGGGTGATGGCTTTTTAAGAATAAACAATTCATAGGCATTGGTTATATATTGCCCCATCATGGGCATCTCCTCTACAACCATTCTTTCTCTTGGAAACACTCCCTTTCGCTTTTTTAACTCCTGGGCTAACTTAAATAAGCGCTTACCTCTTTGGTTGCTCAGTCCAAGCGGCTTTAGTACTTCAATCAACTCATGCTCAGTAGCATCTCCTAGTCTATTCCAAGACGGATATTTTTTTAAGAAGCTCGGCAAAAACTTGTTGACCGTCTCCGCCTTAGTTCGTTGTAGTAAAACTTCCGAGATTATTCGTATGTAATTTGTTGCGGATTTCCTTCGCCAATAGAAATCCCTTCCATGCTCTTTGTACCACTTCAACAATTCAGTTTGAAGAAATTCTATTTTAGCCGAGTAGTCCACTTCATAAAATTAACACTTTAACTGTAGGTCATCCTTGCCACAACCTGTCACTCCTCCTGCGGATATTGGGTGCATCTTTTATCCTTTAAAAAACAACCGTTATGCACCACACTTTATTGCCCACCCCAGCCGATGAAACGCGTATTGCCCTGGCCAAAATTCAGCTTCGGCTACAGCCCCTTCGTGGTGGAAGGCCGCCTGGTGGTTGGCTTTGGTGATCCGGTAACTCCGGAGTCTTCAAAGAATCATTAAAATTTACCTAATATAGGTAGTTATAGTACCCCTATTTTCTATTTTTTAATGTGAATATTCAGATTAAACAAGAGTTCCAGTGGGGCAAGGTCAAGACGTAAAGTTAAATTGTCAAACACCAAAAGCTCATGTAAAAATTGAGGTGAATACAACCACACGCGGAATTCTTTTTCCCGAAAGAATAATGTTGGTAATAAGAAAATTGAAAAATCTTATCAAATGACTCCATTATCGCGTATCGCGATATGCGATTTTTTACTGTAAAGTGTTGATAATTAATTGATTTAATGCCGATATTGCATATCGTAATATGCAATAATTATGAAACAAGCCTTGCCTGCCATGCGCCCTCAGGACATTGTAGTGTTGCTGAAAATACGGTTGGCAGAGAACAATTCGTGGACGCAGCTTTCGCTGGCGCGTGCCTTGTTTATGAGCCAGTCTGAAATCAGCGCTTCCCTGGCACGCTCGCAATATGCCCGGCTGCTGCATAACAACGGACGAAAGGTTGTGCGCCAGTCGTTCATGGATTTACTGCAATACGGGGTGCCTTTTATGTTTCCGCAACAACCCGGCAATGTGGTAAGGGGAGTACCAACCGGGCACAGTGCTGCACCCTTAAAGGAGTTGGTTGAAAGCACTGAACACTATGTATGGCCATATGCAAAAGGCACCGTGCGCGGGCATGGTATTCAACCCTTGTTCAACACGGTAATGCAAGCTGTTGAGTTGGATGCCCAACTCTATGAGTTGCTTGCACTTGTTGATGCCGTGCGTGTTGGGAAAGTACGTGAAAAAAATCTGGCGTTGGACATGCTCCGTAAACGCATATGCTGAAAAATAACTTCATTAACCGGCAAGCAACATTGAAAATTGCACGAGCGCTGGGTGAGCTGAACTCCCGTGTGGTGTTTGTGGGTGGAGCTATGGTGAGTTTGTATAGTGATGATCCGGCCGCAGAAGATGTTCGCCCCACAAAAGACATTGATCTTACCTTTCAGATTACATCACCCGGGAAACTGGAACAACTTCGTGAAGAACTTACCTTGAAGGGATTCAGGCAAACACATGAAGACGATATCATCTGCAGGTTTCGCTTTGATGATTTGCTTGTAGATGTGATGTCTACTGAGGCCGTGGGTTGGGCGCCCAGTAACCGTTGGTTCAAGCCCGGTTTTGAACAGGCCATAGCTGTTGAGCTTGATGATGTGAACATAAACATTATGCCCTTACCCTATTTTCTTGCTTCAAAAATAGATGCCTTTTTTGACAGGGGTCTGCATGATGTTTATGCCAGTGCCGATCTGGAAGACATCGTGTATCTTTTCAACTATTCAACAACGTTGGTTAAACAAATCAGGGCAGCAGAGCCTGAGGTGTTCGCATATTTACAACAAGCCACTGAAAAGATATTGACCGATGAGAGGATTCTGTCTGCTATTAGAGGCCACTTATACTATGAGACTGCCGATGAAAGAATGGTGATCATCAAAGCAAAAATGAATAGCGTAATTAACTCAAATATCCATTGACTTAATCGGAAAATTTACCCGCATGTTGGTCGGAAATTGAATTTTAATCCGAAATTTTCCCCCTACGGTTGCTTGCAGAAACGTAGCTAAAGGAAGCAAATTCGTAACCTTTTCCCCTCAAATGGGTATACTTGTCTATACCCAACCCCGCCATGCTGAAAAACTACCTCGCCATTGCCCTGCGCAACATCCGCCAAAACCCCCTGTACGCGTTCATCAACATCTTCAGCCTCGCCATCGGCCTGGCGGCTTGTTTAGCCATTTACCTGTTCATTACCGATGAGCGCAGCTTCGATGCCTTTCACAGTAAAAAAGCAAACATCTACCGCCTCGATGAGGTGCAAAACTTTACCGGCACCAACGTACAAAAAGTAGCACTGAGCATGCCGGGCATGGGGCCCGCACTCGCCAACGAGTTTCCGGAAGTGGTTACGTACACGCGCTTCATGAACCGCAATAAACTGCTGGTGGAAAAAGACGAGAAACGCTTTCTGCTCAACAACCTCGCCCAGGTCGACAGCACCTACCTCGAAATCTTCGACTTCCCCCTGCTGCAAGGCGACCGCACCACCGCACTCGACCTGCCCTACACCATGGTGATCACCGAAGAAACGGCACTGAAGTTTTTTGCTTCCGCAGATGAAGCGATGAACAATTCGCTGAAGTTTCGCGACCGCGAATACAAAATCACGGGCATCTTAAAAAACATTCCGGAGCAATCGCACATGCAGGTGGATGCGCTCGTGTCTTTAACCACTACCACCAGCGAAGACAAAGGCTTTAACGACCGGTGGGGTTCCAACTTCCTCAACACCTACCTGGTGCTACACCCCAACACGGATATTGCCGCGATGGAAGAAAAATTTCCGGCCTTCATGTCGCGCCACATGGACGACCCCGACATCAACGAATACTACAAACTTTTTCTTCAACCGCTCAACGAGGTGCACCTCGCCAGCACCGACATCGAACACGACTACAACAACTACCGCAAGTTCAACGGCAAGTACCTCGATATTTTTTCGATTGTTGGCATTTTCATTTTGCTCATCGCCAGTGTAAACTTCATGAACCTCACCACCGCACGCGCCTCACACCGCGGCAAAGAAATTGGCGTGCGCAAAACCGTGGGCGCCAAAAAAGTGCAACTGTTTTCGCAGTTTATTTTTGAATCGGTATTGCTGGCCAGTGTGGCCCTAGTTTTGGCGGTACTGCTCAATGTTGCCCTGTTACCACTGCTCAACACCCTCATCGGGCGACAGCTTTCCTTGTTCACGATTTTTCAACACGGTGAGCAGGTGGTGTTTGTCATCCTCGGCACACTGGCGCTTGGTTTACTCGCGGGCATCTACCCTTCGTTTTACATGACTTCCTTTTCGCTGTCGCGCATCATCAAAGGCGGCAACGAAGGCAAATCTGTTTTCCGCAGTGGCCTGGTGGTCGTGCAATTCGGATTGGCCCTGGCGATGATTGTGAGCACGCTCATTGTACTGCAGCAACTCACCTTCATGCAAAGCAAAGACATCGGCTTCAACAAAGACCAGATCATGCTGGTGGACATGAACCGCGATGCGAATGAAAAATTTGAAATGCTGCGCACGGAGTTAAAACGCAGTCCGCACATACTGGGCGTTACGGCCAGCGGGCAGCGGCTGGGCAATAATTTTCATCAGTGGGGTTTTAAAGTGAAAGCCGATACGGGCGTAGTGAACATTACACCCAGCAACGTAAATGTCGACTACGAATACCTGACCGTGTATGGCATGGAGTTGAAGGAAGGCCGGAACTTTTCGAAAGACATCGCCACCGACAACGGGATGGCGTTCATCATCAACGAATCGCTGGCCAACGAGCTGGGGTTGAAGGAAACCATCGGCACACGGGCCGGGCACGGCTGGTACCACAACGATTCGCTCGGCACCATCATCGGCATTGTAAAAGATTTTAATTTCAATTCACTGCACTACAAAGTGAATACATTGGAGATGGTGGTGCATCCGGATTGGGGCTATGATGAAATGTCGGTGAAGATTGATGCCACCCATGCGCAGGAAGCGATTGCGCATGTAAAAAATTTATGGGAGGAGCACATCCCCAATTACCCGTTCGATTACACCTTTCTGGATGAACACTTTGCCGTACTCTACCGCTCCGATCAGCAGATGGGTTCGGTGGTAGCCATCATGGCAGGCCTGGCCATTTTGATTTCGTGTATGGGCTTGTTCGGGTTGGCTGCGATTATCACCGGAAAGAAAACGAAGGAGATTGGCATACGAAAAGTGTTGGGCGCGAGTGAAGGGCAAATCACGATGTTGCTGTCGCGTAACTTCATGTTGCTCATCACCCTTTCATTTGTGCTGGTAACACCTGTAACGTATTACCTGTTGCGCACGTGGCTGGAAGGTTTTGCGTATCGCGTAGGCATTAATCCGTTGTTGTTTGTGTTGGGTGGCGTGATTGCCATGGTGATTGCCTTGGGCACCATCAGCTACCACACGTTACGCTCCGCCCGCGCCAACCCGGTGAAGGCGTTAAGGTATGAGTAGTTCATTGCGAGGAACGTTGACTAAGCATTATCCTTTTCTCAAATCTTTCCGTGACGAAGCAATCCCTCATCATATAGTAAGTATTAAACTTGAAGATTGAGATTGCTTCGTCACCCCACCCGCATGCATTGCGGTTCCTCGCAATGACGCGAGGGGCAGTTCACCAGTTCTTAATGTCCTCAAACAAATCCCTCCACTCTGGATTCATAGTATTAATCAACTCCTCCTTTCTTTTGCGTGAGCCTCCCTTAATCTGCTTCTCCCGATCAATCGCCTCCTCAATGGAAGCAAATATTTCATAATACACCAGCCTCTTTACATTATATCGTGAAGTAAAACTATTCGGATACTTCCCTTCCCTATGCTCTAAAACCCGGCTAACTAAATCGGATGTTACTCCTGTGTACAGGACCGTGTTCCCAATGTTTGTCATTATATAAACACAGCCCCCTTTCTGCATTTTTCAATTTAATATATTTCCGTCATTGCAAGGAACATTGATAAGACCTAATCATTTACGCGAATCTTCCCGTGACGCCCGCCTGACCGGACGGGCAGGAAGCAATCCCACTCTACATAGTGGGAACTAAATGTAGCCTTCGCATTGTATGCTCTCAAGTAAAAATAGACTGAAATAATCACGGGTTGGTCTATGCACTCATCCCAAACAAACTCGTGGTAATGAGGATCATAACGGCCACCATGATGCCAATGGCGAGGAAAATTGTTCTGCGTAAATTGAGGGTTTTCATAAACGTTAACAGCCATTAGACTACCAAGATGGGCAAAAGGTTGTATAGCCGGCAAAATTTTGTTTCGAACTGTCGGGTTAGCGTGATGAACTGTTAACCTTAGCCGATGAACCTTTTTATTGATGCCAATAATCCCGTAACATCTCGCGGGCATCGGCAAAGGTGGATTGAATGCGCAACGACTCCTGTAAATAGGGTTTCACTTTTTCGTACCGACCCATTTGTTCGAGTAATACGGCACAGTTGTAATAGGCCTTGGCTGAAACTTTTGGGTCCTTGGCCTCTGTCATTTTTTCTGAGGCTTGAAATGCGGCTTCATAGTCGGAACGTTGTATGGCCTGACCGACTGCCTCAAAATCTTTTTTTACATACAACCAACGGGCACGAGCTTCGCGACCTTCAAAGAAGCATTTCGCATACAGGTCCACATTAACATATGTTCCCTCCAGGGCATCATCGCGATTGGAAACAATATTCGGTCCGGCTGCCAGTAAACCGCTCAACACACTGCGTGAGCTGTGATGCCTGCGCGCAACAATTAACGTATCAAACTGCTGTACACCCGGGCCGCGCATAGAATATCCAATCTCCACTACGATATCATAAAACGCCTCGCGTTCCTTACCGGTTTCTGTTTTGGTTACCTCCACATGGGTTTGATCAAAGTATGCGTTGAATGTGGTAATGAAAATGCCATGCGAAGCCTGCTGTATGGTGAGTAAAGAATCTGCATGCCGGATTAAACCAGGTTCTGTTGAAGCTGATACCTCTAAGCCTTCGCCTAATACAGTAGCCGTACGCTTTACCGTTTCTTCAATAAGTTTTACAAACAGTTCATCCTTATTATCGCGATAGTTTTGTGCGTTCACATCAAACAGGTTAGCTACGACAAGCTTTTCAGGCACTGGTACAACCGGGTGTGGCGGATAGGTGATGATCGTGTTTTGAAGAACAGTAGGCATGGAGCAGGCTGAAACCAACATGGCAGACACCAGCCACAGCAATAAGTGATCCTTTTTCATAGGGACTTTATTATACCTAAAGGTACAGCATCGGGCTGAAGAACTGTGGCAAATATCATCACTTTACAATTTTGGATTTGCAGAAAATGAAAACCGGAATCGTACAAACGCATAACATATTGCCCGCATTAGATTATACCGGGGTTTCTTTTTATGCAATCGGGCATGAAACCCGCGTTTTATGCGAAACCACAATGGAGGGCGCATTTCGCTGGCATCTGCCCCGGTGATGGTGAGCTCAAGGTGTCCTTCACCCTTGTAATCGGCTTCCTCCAAGACTTTAAAAAACTGTTTATAAAATTCATCTCGCATAAATCGCTGTTGCGGGGGGTCATCACTTGTGTTTTTTGGCGGACGAACAAAAGCCGGATTCAGGTTAATTTCCCACAGCTGTAACTCACCTTTTACGATGGCGTAATCGGCCCGGCCATAGGTAATGTTTGCTTCCGTAAAAACCTGTTGCAACCATTGGCGGTGTGGGTTGGTGCGCATGTATGCTTCCACATCCTGCTGCCGTTGTTTCATCAATTCATCGTTTGGATACATAGTCGACTTTACCATCCACGTTGTGCTGTAGTTCAGGTACCGTGGCATAACCGTATCACCCAATACAAACCCCGACATTTTTATGAACATCCCATCGGCTGCAGAGGCATCCACATATTCAATGATGAGCAAATCATAAAGCGAATAGCCCAAAGCTTTTAGTACTCGAAGGTGATACTTCACCTCTTCCGAAGAATGCAACAGGGATGTGAGCGGTCCGGTATGCCGATCGGCCTCCCGAATAAACAAAGGAAACTTCAGGTGATCGAAAGATTCTGTGCCCCGGACTACATCAAACTTGTTGATGCCCAATGCATGCATCCGTTTGAGCAAATCGTAACGAAGCAAAACCTTGCCTGGGTCGTTAAACAATTTCAGTTCAGGGTACTTACTCTTCAGTTGATTAAAAATACGTGTCACTACCTCGCGTTGCCCTGGCGTGAGCAAATCAAAATCAGAAAAAATAAATGAACCCACTTTCAACGAACGCAACCGCTCCAGGTTTTCATAATAAATAACCGTGAGGCGATTCGCAAATCGTGCACCTTGTGAGCGTAGAAAGTTCCGAATCTGCTTGCTGTTTCTTCGGGTGGTTAGGAAATAAATCATACACGTGTTTGTGTTTGCAGCTGGGTGGCAACCTCTCTGCGTGAAGCAAAACGAACGGTTACAGATGTAACGGCTGCCGTTTCCGTTACATTCAATATGGTTTTAAAAACATCGGGAATAGCATCGAGTGCCTTTAACAACACCACGCCCTCTAACGGAATACCTGCTGCCAGAAAAACAGGCAAGCTATACACATTGCCGGTTTGCGGTAAACCGGGGCTTCCAAAGCTGGTGATCATCATCAGCCCAAGAAAAAATAATACGTTGGGCCATTCAATTGGCAGGTTATACAAGTATGACAACAAAAAAAATGAAAAGGGATTGGCCACCATTAGATTGATGCGGAAGAAGGATACAAAAACCGGAACGGCTGATCCGGCTACTTCGTCAGCAATGCCCATGCGCTTTACACTAACCAGCAAGGCAGGCAACGTAGCCAACGATGAACACGTGCTGGCTGCAACAAACTGTGCCGGTAACATGGTGCGAAAGAAATTTTTCAGCGAAGTGTGGCCAAAGAAAACAATGGCAACGTATTGTATGATTATAGCTACTCCTAAAATTGCACACACCCCGGTGATATAAAATCCGGCCACACCAACCAGCTGCGCTCCGTTGCGCATGGTGATGATCATAGCCAGACATAATACCGAAAGTGGTAATACCAAAAACAAATAATGCAATCCGGTAAAAAGAAGTTTATTCGTTCGGGTCGCAACGGCCACAACCTGTAACCTGAACGAAGGAAGAAAATTTAGTATCACCGTAATGATTATCGTGATCAGAATTACAGGAATGATGATTCGCGCAAGCCACGCCTGGATAACGGAGAGTTGATGCGTGAATGTTAGCGTGCTTTCCTGTGTTGCTGTTCCTACCCATCCAGAAGTAGCTGGTGTAATGACTTCAAGCAAAAATAAGCTTAACATCACGGAAATTAAAGCCCCCAGCACAAGCATAACTACATGCACTCCGATTCCGCGTAAAGCAAGTTTACCAATCGCTTTTGATTGCAACAGCCTGAGCAGGCTTACTAGCAAGTAACTTGCCACCAGCGGAACAGCCAGCAGCAGCAATAAAACGATCCACAGTTTGGCAAATCCTTCCACGTATGGCAACACCTGACTGCTGATCCGTGATGCCGGACCTAATCCCAACGCAACACCAACCAGCATGCCGATGAGTGACCCGAAAGAAAGATAGCGCGAAAAAATTTTATCAGTCATGCAGAGAGGCAATTGCAGAACATATAGCTAAGAAAGGCGGGGGATGCGAAACAACTGTTTTCAGGTAAAAAGGGTTTTCAATACGGAATGTACTAAAAGCTTTTTGACCGGAATAAACAGGTAGGTGTATTTATTTTTTATTCACCAAAGTACCCCACGCTCTTCGCCATTAGTCCGGCCAGCAAGGGGATGATGAACAACAGCAGCAATTCAAAACGAACCATCCAGAAAATTTTGCCGGGGATGGTAACTGCCTCTTCGGGATTACCTTTTCTGTTTTTCAAAAAGAATACGGTAGGATAAATGGAGAGCAACCCAATACAAACAAACAACGAAAGCTTTACATGGAAAATCCAATTCTTGCTGTAAAACTCAGCAGGCTTGCCATAGCTTCCGAGCCACAAGGTTAATCCTGCGCCAAGCAATGTCAATGCAGCCACACCATATACCGCATCAATGCGAGCCAGTCGGGCAATTTCTTTTCGGGTAAGTTCTTGTTTCAGCAACAAATGCTCGGACACCAACGTAGCGGCAATGGCAAAAATGCTGATGAAGTGAATGTATCGGAGCAGCAGTTCGGTGGTCATGCGATCTGAAAATAGACTACTTAAAAATCAATGGGTTGAGCTTCATCCTTCAGTTTTTTCCAAAGTTCTTCAACTCCTAATTTTTTAACCCAGGCTTCAATGTAAGAAAGATCAACTGCACCAGCCTGAACTTCATAGACTCTAAGTGCATCAGTAAATTGTTTTTCACTTCCACCCGAGAGCTTTGCCCATCGTAACTTAGCCAGAATGGTATCTTCGGGCCTTGACACATTCATACGAATTCCAAAAACCTCTATGTCATATCTTCGATCAAATCGTGATAAATCAAATGGTTCATTTGTTAGAATCCAAAAATCAACCTTATCACCTTGTTGTGTATCCAGCAGATTGAACATGGTTTGGTGAACCAAAGCATCCTTTATGCTGCTTTCAGACAAGTAATACGCAGGTGAAGGAAATGACTTTATAAGCGCAGGTATTGAGGCCGGAGGAATTTGAACCACAATATCAATATCGTGTGTCGCCCTGGGTTCACCCTGAAGACTTGATACCAATGAACCTGTAACCATATATGCAATATGGTTTTCATCCAAAACTTCTATCAGGTGCTTCAGTAATTTCGGTTGTAGCATTTCGCTAAACGTGTAAGGTACAAATCAGTTATCTCCTGATTGCTTTTATTTGGAAATCTTCTCTTCAGTCCTGCCAGAAACAATTGACGTGACATAGAAGAAAGTTCAAAAGCCTTATTGAGTCGCTGCTCCGCAGTCATCACTCTTAGTGTATGGATATAATGAATATGATTCGGTTTGGGCTTTAACATAAATTTTAGAATCTCTCAAAGGTAAGAATTTGATAACTGGCATTAGCCTTAGCTTT
Source organism: Cyclobacteriaceae bacterium (assembly GCA_030584025.1). Taxonomy (NCBI): domain Bacteria; kingdom Pseudomonadati; phylum Bacteroidota; class Cytophagia; order Cytophagales; family Cyclobacteriaceae; species Cyclobacteriaceae bacterium. The sequence goes on along the minus strand of CP129487.1, from coordinate 3,873,828 downwards.
GAAGTTTCTTCCTATAAAACGTATCGCAAGCGAAATGCCCTGTATTGCCACAAGGCTTCGGGATTTTCTCGAAACCATTTTTCTCATACAACTTCATGGCGCCCTTCATGGTGTTGAACGTTTCCAGATAACAATAGTGAAACCCAATTTCAGTAGCGGCCTGCAGGCATTCACGCAGCACTTGCTGCCCCCAACCCTTTCCTCTCCCTTCTGGTAGAAAATACATCTTCTTCAGTTCACAGGTGTCGGCATCGCCTCCTTCCAATGGAGCCACACCCCCTCCACCCACAATTTTTCCTGCTTCTTCACAAACAAAGTATGCGCATCGCGGCTGGTTATAGGTGGCGTACATGTCATCCACTTCCTTATCGTGTATGGCAAAACCCTGACCGCTGGCGCCAAACTCGGGCATTACCGTGCGGATGATGTTACCAACGTGTTTATTGTCTTCGGGGCGAATCTTACGGATCGTCATTCGTGTAAAAGTGATAAACTTCGTATGCAATATATTCTATCTTGTCATCAAAAAATACAATTCCTATGCGTACGCTTACCGGTTTTCTTTTTCTGCTGATAGCCTTGTCAGCTTCCGCTCAGTTAACCGAACTGACCGTGGAAAAAATTATGCGCGACCCAAAGTGGATCGGCACTTCGCCCTCTAACGTCCGTTGGTCGCACGACAGCAAAACAATCTATTTTAACTGGAATCCCGAAAATGCTCCTGGTGATTCTTTGTATAAGATCACCCTGCAAAATCGTACACCACAAAAAGTATCCAAAGCCGAACGCATGAGCCTGCCCGGCTCGGGCACATACAACAGTGCCTTTACAAAAATGGTGTATGAAAAAAATGGCGATATCCATTTGCTGGATGTGGCTTCGGGAAAATCCACTACCATCACCCAAACCGTAGGCCGCGAAAGCAATCCTTATTTTTCAGGTGATGAGAAAAAGATCATTTACACCTACGATCAAAACTTGTATGCGTGGGAAATCGGCACCGGTAACTTCGCTCAACTCACCGACTTCAAACGCGGAAGGAAACCATCTACACCTTCAGAAACTGAACAACAAAAATGGTTGAAGCAGGATCAACTTGCTTACATTCAAATTCTTAAAGAAAGAAAAGAAAAGCGCGATGCTTCACGCGCACACCGTGAAACCGAAGAACCCAAACGCCCCAAAGAAATTTACCTGGAAGAAAAAATGCTGAGTCAGGCACAACTTAGTCCGGATGGCAACTATGTAACCTTTGCGCTTACCAAAAATGCCAATGCCAAGGCTACCATTGTACCGAACTATGTAACCGAAAGTGGCTTTACCGAAGACCTGAATACCCGCACCAAAGTAGGTGCACCGCAAAACGCGCAAGAATTTTTTGTGTATGACATCAAACGCGATACTGTGCTTCAGGTAAAAACCGATGACATCCCAGGCATCATGGACAAGCCCGCGTACCTGGCCGGCAATGAAGATGGTAAAGAAAAGAAACCACAACCGCGTGCTGTATCCTTCTTTGGCCCAACGTGGTCGCCCGATGGGAAGCATGCGGTAGTACAAGTACGTGCAGGCGACAACAAAGATCGCTGGATCATGAAGCTGGATGCAGCCACACAGAAACTTTCATTAATCAATCGCCAGCATGACGATGCCTGGATTGGCGGACCGGGAAGCTTCAGTTTGGGATGGATCAACAACAACGAGCTTTGGTTTGTATCAGAAGAAACGGGTTATGCACATTTGTATGCGTACAACTTCACCACACAGAATACGCGTGCACTTACCTCCGGAAAATACGAAGTACAACAGGTAACGCTTTCGCGCGACCGGAAGAATTTTTACCTAATCACCAACGAGGTGCACCCCGGAGAAAAACAATTTTATCGCTTACCGGTGCAGGGAGGAAAAGCCGAGCGACTGACAACCCTGACGGGTTCGCATAATGTAGATTTATCACCTGATGAAAAAATGATTGCGTTCCTCTACTCGTACAGCAACAAACCATGGGAATTATTTCTTCAGGAAAATAAATCAACCACAAAACCTCAGCAAATAACCAATTCACTCTCATCTGAATTCAAATCATACGCATGGCGCGATCCGGTACTCACCACCTTCAAAGCACGCGATGGTGCAGATGTATACACGCGTTTGTATAAACCGGAAAAGCCCAATGGCGCTGCAGTAATTTTTGTACATGGCGCTGGCTATTTACAAAACGCGCACAAGTGGTGGAGCAGTTACTTCCGCGAGTATATGTTCCATAACTTACTAACGGATAAAGGTTACACCGTTATCGATATGGACTACCGCGCCAGTGCGGGTTACGGTCGCGATTGGCGAACAGGCATTTACCAGTTTATGGGCGGCAAAGACTTAACCGACCATGTAGATGGTGCTGCGTGGCTGGTGAATGAGCATGGCATTGATCCAAAGCGAATCGGTATCTATGGCGGATCATATGGTGGATTCATCACTTTAATGGGCATGTTCACCACACCCGATGTATTTGCTGCCGGTGCAGCCCTTCGTCCGGTAACGGATTGGGCACATTACAACCATCCGTATACGTCTAACATTTTAAATCTTCCCTATACAGATAGTTTAGCCTACGCCAAAAGTTCTCCCATCTATCATGCAGAAGGTTTAAAGGGTGCCTTGCTGATGTGCCATGGCATGATTGATGTGAACGTTCACTTTCAGGATGTGGTGCGGCTATCACAACGGCTTATCGAGCTTGGTAAAGACAATTGGGAACTGGCCGTATATCCGCTCGAAGATCACGGCTTTGTTGAGCCTAGTAGTTGGACCGATGAGTACAAACGGATACTGAAGTTGTTTGAAGTTAATCTGAATTAAACCGATAAAGATCTGTGGCCTCACAGATCTTTAAGGTAAACACTTAGTTGACCGTCATCGTCTGGGTTAAACGCTTGATGTAGTTTGTTTGATGAACAGAGGTAATCAAATCAGCACAGCGTCTTAAAAAAGAATTTTCTTCTTCTGTCCAATCATGTTGTTCATTATGTTCACACAAAAGTAAACCCATGATGTTTCCCCGATCGAAAATATACGTGCCATAGACCGACTTAATATTATTTTTACCAAAATATGAATCGAGTAACTCGTGTAAAGAGCTATGACGAGTAACGTCCTCAGCCCGCAAATCTTCTTCTGCAAGAATACTGCTAAAAAAGTGTGGATATTCAGTAGCTCGAAACGCTTCCAGTTGATCCGCAGCCCGTTTGCTGCTGTGTAATTTTTCGCATTGCAACACTTTGTTGTCATCACGCACCATCCACAAACCTACACGCGATACATTCATAAACGAAAACGCGGAACCAATAATTTTATCTACGGCAACATCCCAATTACCCATCTGAATGTCACTATCCTTCACCAGCTTTTTCATGGTGTTCCGAATTTGAGCTGTTCGTTCTGCTTTGACCTGGGCCTGATGAAGTATCTCCTGCGCGTGTTGCTCCTTTCTTCGCATTTCTTCCTGGGTAGCCTGAAGCTCCTCCATATTCTGTCGCATCTCCTCTTCTTGCGCACGCATTTCTTCAGTCTGTTGTTGTGATTCGGCCAACAGGCGCTTTACGCGTTCGGTAACGCGTGAGGAGACAATGGAAGAAGCGATATTTTCACAAACCTTTCTCAGGAAATCTATTTTGTATTGCTCCAGTGCTTTAAAGGATGCCAGCTCAAATACGCCAACAATCTCATCAGCAGTCATTACCGGAACCAGAATAACACAACCGGGTGTAGCCTCTCCTAATCCAGATGTGATTTGAACATAATTTTGCGGAACTTTTGTCATGTAGATTACATCCCGTTCCATAAAACATTGACCAACCAAACCCTCTTCAACACTAATCTTCCGCTCCAGGTATTTCTTACGGTCGTATGCATAGCAAGCCGTAAGGTTCAGGTATTCACTTTCATCTTCCTGCTCCAATAAAAACAAAGCACCCTGATTCATACCCATGTATTTGACCACCGTGCGAACAAAATCATCAGAAAGTTTTTGGAGTGAGTCTGGGTTGTTGCGGATCACATCACCCACTTGCGTAATTCCAATCGTTACAAACTTTTCCTGATTTTCCTTGATGCTAGCCTTCAACAGATTTTCACGCATGGAAAGCAAAGCATTGCCCAACTCATCCTGATCGTTTTGCAACTGATACTCCACTGTAAGGTTACCGGAACTGATTTGTTCAGCAAACTCAATATTTTTCGAAACACTTTTTAGTTGATTCTCCAAAGCTATCTTGTTCACCGATTCGGAAATTGTTTTCTTCTCAAGATCAAATGCCCAATATCCACAAATGGCAACGATTACCGCAGCAAGCGCACCATGGAACATGAAGGTTTGCAAATCCATGTAATCAAGCTGAGTGAAATAAATTTCCCTATAACCCAAATACTGGATATACGCAAAAGTCGCGTGGTGTATCACAACTAAAAGGATTAAAGGCAACTGTAGTCTCCAGTTTTGATACGTGATCAACAAAGTCGATCCTACAAATACAAAGAAGTGCATTTCAAACAGACCGTGCATCTGGTAAATAAACTGGGCTGCAAAAATGGCATATACACCCCCTAACACATATTGGTATAGGTTGCTGTTGGGCAATAAGGCCTTTACAATGAAATAAGCTGCGATGCTTAATCCACCTACCCCAATGGCGATGAAATACGTGTCGTAAAAAAAGGAAAGAAAGATTCCGAACAAAAAATATGCGGCAAGAGCATAATTCATGAACACATCGGATTGTTTTTTGATTGTTTCAAAAATTACTTTGCGTTCAGCGGTAGATAGTTTTTTAGTCTCCATAGGGTCGTTAAAAGAAATTCAATTGTGATGTTCGGTCCTCCTCTTCAAATGAGCAGCCGTACGCTTCTGTGGCAAAAAAATCAAACACGGGGGGATTTTGATTATTGAGTAGCGCCACCAACGCAAGCTCGGCATAGTTGCTGGCTTTGGTTGTGCAGTAACGCGACTTATTATAATTACCTCTGTAAAAAAGTTTTCCTTTACGATCAACCAACACCGCTTGTGGTGTGGCATATACACCATACGCATTGGCTATCTGCAGTTTATCGTCAACGAGGTATTGTTGCTCATCTCCAAATTCTGAAACGGCTTTACGCTTAGCGCCAAGGTTTGGAACAACAATATATAACTGTACACTGTCGCCATATTGTCGGATCAATGATTTCAAATGCTTGGCGTTGAAACGTGAACACGGACAATCCGGATTATAAAAGTGTAGAAACAACGGGCCCTCAGGAAGGTTGGAAAACTCGCGCAGAGAAACCACTTGACCCACCGGTATCGCTTTGTAGTTTGGCGGAACGGGTGTGGGCAAACTGTATTGATATTCCTGTTCCCAAAAAATGGCAGCAATACCACTAAAGCATGCTATCAGAAATATAATGGAGAGGGCAAGACGCATAATAATTACGGCACAAAAATACCTCGCTCAAATCAGTGAGATTGACCAAAGTACTACGTTATAAAATCAATGTAAGAAATTCAATTCCCATTACGAAAACAACCCCTAGCGGGCGGAAAACGAAATTAAATTCTGCATAACCCGTTGAATAATCCTTCAAAAAGGGCCAATTAAATCAAACAATCCACTTTCCATCAACCAAAGTACCCAGAATAGCCGATGAATCGGTCGTGTAGGTAATAGCAGAAAGCGCATGTGCAGCCCCGGCTTGTTTTAATAAGGGAGTATGTTCATTGTAAACAACTGCGTCCAAGGGCTGACCAACCTGAAAATAGGCCTGTATTTGATTCCCCATTGCTTTACGACCGGCAATGAGGGTCTTGTTAATCAACACCGATGCACCATCATCAAATGTATTTCTGCGATGGGTGGTGAACCGTTGGGCATAGTCGAGCCAACGTAAATCCTCCAATGGATTTAAACTGATGTGGCTGTCTGTTCCAATCGACCAACTGCCACCGTGCCTATAAAAATCGGTTAACCTGAAAATACCATCCCCAAGGTTGCCTTCCGTACCCGGACATAACACGGCATTTGCTCCTGATTTTGCCAGGCCTTCTACCTCACGATCATTCATATGTGTGCAATGCACCATGTGAAAGCGATCGTTAAGCGAAACGTTTTCCAACAGCCATTCGATGGGGCGCTTGCCTAGGTAGGCTAAGCAATCGTCAACTTCTTTTAGTTGTTCGGCAGCGTGCAAATGAAAAGGGATGTCTTTCGGGCCTTGTTCAACTGTTTTTATGATGTCGTGCGAATCAACTGCGCGGAGGGAGTGAACACCAAAGCCAAGTTTTGCGTTGGAAAATTTTGAAACCGCATGCGCGGTGTCATCCAGCAATTGAAAATAATCATCAATAGTTTGTGAGATGAACCTGCATTGTTGGGGTAGTGGATCCTTTCCAAAATTTCCTTTCTGATAAAATACGGGAACCAATGTAATTTTAATTCCCGAATTGGCGGCAGCGGAAAGTAATCGCTCACCCATCTCAGCCGGATTTGTATAAGGCTTCCCATTTTTATCATGATGGAGGTAGTGAAACTCAGCTACGTGTGTGTACCCCTTTTGCAGCATCTGCTTGTAGCACGCAGTAGCTACTTGTTCCATCTCATCGGGATTCATGCTCAAGGCACATTCGTACATGGCTTCGCGCCAACTCCAGAAATCATCGTTTGTACCTGGCTTATGTTTTTCGGCCATGCCGGCCATGCCGAATTGAAAAGCATGAGAATGTGCATTTTGGAAACCCGGCAACGCAAAACCGTTAATGTATTCAATAGAAACAGCGGGATCGGGCGGAGCAGTTGACAAGGATTGAATAATCCCCACGTCATCTATTTTAAGATAAACGTTTTGCAGCCAGCCTTCCTGTTGTAGTAAATATTTGAATTGAAAATATTTCATTTGTCAGATTATATTTTCACCAACCCATCAATCAACGCCTCCAACGTACGTTTCAACACTTCGCGCATTTTGTCTGCACGGGGGGGGTCGTATTTCATTTCACTATCATCCATGTATTGCACCTTACTCATCTCCAACTGTAACGCATGTTGATTGTCGGTTGGTTTGCCGTATTGGCGTGTGATGTACCCGCCTTTGAACGGATAATTATGTTGAAAGGAATATCCGGATGACTCGAGGTTACGAATGGCTGTTTCAATCAACCCCGGTGACGCGGATGTGCCATCGGCATCGCCTAAAATCAAATCCGGGAATTTCTCTTTGTGAATGGTGTGCACATATTGGCGGATGGAGTGACAATCCCATAACAACACCTGTCCAAACTGCTGCTTTGTTTCTTCTAATAATGCTTTCAGCTTTTGATGATACGGTTCATAATACAATTCTACCCTTCTGCTTACTTCCTGTTGATCAATTTCTGATCGCTCATCAACATAAATTAGGTTTCCAAAAAAATCGGTAGTAGGACACAACCCGGTTATGATGCGCCCATCCGAATACAACGGTTTGCTTTGTGGGTCGCGGTTCAGGTCAATCACCCAGCGACTGTACACGGCATGAATCAGGGTAATGCCCATAGCAGGTGCAAAATCATAAAGCTGATGTACAAACCAGTCCGTGTCGTCAGGTGATTGAATCAGCTCTTCTTTGTAATGAGATTTCAACTCATCAGGGAAGACTGTGCCACAATGCGGTACGCTTAATATTAACGGGACTTTATCCTGCGTAGGCGATACAACCTGAAAAGCCTGCATTACTTTCCTGATTTTTTCTTTAAGGCCTCTTCTGCGATTAATCTTTGTTGCTCCGCCTCTGTCTTGGCTGCTTCAGCCATTTTTACCATCTGTTGTAATTCCTTGTCCTTCTCCTCCAATCGCTTGTAGGCATCTTCCATATCCTGCAAAGCTTCTTCATACTTATCTTCCAATGTTGAAACGCGGTTCTGCTGGTAAAATCCGAATGCTGCTGCAGCCAGAAACAATACCAGTAAAATAATGGTGGTGAGTTTTGAGTTCATATGTATAGGTTAATTACTTCTTATTTTGCCTTGCTTGTTGCTCGGCTTTTATTGCCTCTTCTTGTGCACGTTGTGCCCTTACTAAATTTTCCTCCGCTCTTATTCTCTCTTGTTCTAGCTTCTCCTGCGCTTCCTTATAGGTCGCCTCACACTCCAACACTTTTGACATGAGTCGTTCTGATTCTGCCTTTTGTATGAGAGCATAAACCAAAAATAGTATTGAGAGAATAGTAAGCGCAGCAAACACGAATGCGGTTATCCGTGACCGCTTTAATGCTGTTTTATCGGGGGACGCGTTTTCCATTTGTTATTCGATTTAATCCTTTTTCTTTTTCTTCTTTTTTGATTTGCCCTGTTCGGCTTTCAGGTTTTCATAAAGCTCTTGGGCAACACGCTCCTGCTCCAAGGCAAGCTCCATATTTTTTCGTGACAACTCCTGCGCTTTAATCGCTTCGCGCTCTATCTTAATCATTCTTGCACGGTAGTAATCTGCCGTTATGCCGTTCAATCTTTTCTTCAATGCCATTACACGCTTGTACGATTCATCAATTCGCTCCGGTGTGATCACGCCATCCTGTACGAATTTACGAATTATGCGGTGCACCACATCAACCGTACGCTCCTGACTGCCAGAAATATTGTTGGAGAAAGTGAGAATATCCACTCCCGCCAGAATGGAAAGTCTGATGGCTTCTTCCAGTCCGTAGTGTTTTGCAATGGCGTGCATCTGCATATCGTCTGAAAACACAACGCCCCGGTACCCCAGCTCCTTTCTTAAAATGCCATTGATGATGGAAGAAGAAAGTGTTCCCGGATTCCCCTTCTCATCCAGTTTTTTATTTACAATGTGGGCAGTCATCACCGCATCTACAAAACCTTCATCAATCAATTTCTTATATGGAGTCAGCTCATCCTTGTTCCACGTTTGGGTAACATCGGCAATACCGAGGTGTGTGTCGTCTTTTGAGCTTCCGTGTCCGGGAAAATGCTTGAGCGTAGTGAGCACGCCAAGTTTATGATGCGCTTTAATAAATTCTTTCGCATACAACGCTACCGAATCCGGGTTAGCGGAGTATGCACGTTCCACTTTTGCAATGATCGGGTTTGTGGGATTGGATGCCAGATCCACAACCGGAGCAAAGTTCAAATTGATGCCTAAGCCCGCCAGTGTGGCGGCTGTAGTTTCACCATAAAACCGAACGGAGTCCAGCGGCATTTTACCCAATTGTGCTGCCGTTACCGATCGTGGGAAGCCATACTTTTCTTTCAGGCGATTCACTCTTCCGCCTTCCTGATCAATAGCAATCAGCAAGGGAATGGATGCGGCCTGCTGATACGTCCAGGTAATTTTCTTTAACGCGATGTAGGAATTCTTTGCCGGAATATTTTTCTCAAACAAAATGATTGATCCCACCTTTCCCTGCCGAACTTCCTCCAATACGGTATTATCTACTTCTGCTTTTGGAAAGCCGATCAAAATCATTTGCCCGATTTTTATATCCAGGCTATCGCGCACTTGTAAGGCGTGCGTTGAAAGTGTCAGCGCCAAAAACAATATCATTAAACCAATTTTTCTCATGCTTAAAAGTTGTCGTGTATTTGTTTTAAAACTTTTTCCATCTCGGCCCGCACCTCACTTGCCGGCACCGTGTAATTGCCATTCATGTAACTGAAAATGAGGGTACGACCTTTTTTGGTTATCAGATAACCGCTTAAAATATGATTGTTACTCAACGTGCCGGTTTTACCATAAATGTAAGGCGGATCATTCTTATAATAATTTCTTATCGTTCCGGCTTTGCCGCCAATGGCCAGCAACGGAAACAACCGATCGCGGTCTACACTGGCGTACAATTTCTCCCACAGCTTCACCACGCTTCGTGGTGTAAATAAATTGTTGCGCGACAGACCAGAACCATCCAGCCAAACCGGATTATCCGGTAAATCCTTCAGGTAATTCTCTTTTACATGGCGAATGGCGATTTCCGGCCTGAGTGAATCGCTTAACACCCATGAGCATACCAACAGTAATTGCTCGGCCAAAAAATTATCGCTCGCCTGCATCATCACTTTGTAGACACTGTCGGCAGGCGTGCTGTAAAACAATTTACGATTGGTAGCTGATAGTCGGGTGTTTGTTAAATACACAGGTTGTTTTAAGGTATCCGACAATAAGTCGGCTGTAACCAAATCACCGGTTCTGAACGGAACCCTCCATTGCCGTCCATCAACCGCTACACGACCCGGATAAAAATCAGTTCGGTTAGATCCGATTTCGCGCACGAAGCTTGACGCACGCATGGCGCTGTCTGCCAACCAAAAATATTTCTTGAAATAAGGCGGGTTCACACGAATGCCGGAAGCCGTTGGTTGGGTAACGGTGTACATGTTGCCAAACATGGGAAATGCTGAACGCTCGGGCGAGTAGGAATATTGGTAATCATTCCACGCCCAACCCCGGCCTAATGGTGTGGTGTGAAAATTACCCCCCGCATAATACAAATCCTTTCCACTGTTCTTTAAAAATTCATAGGCGCGACTATTTCCAAAAACATCATTGTATAAAAAAGAAGGATCGCCCGTTCCGGAAAAAATTAGTGAGTCACCTTGCACCACATATTGCAGCGCAGGTATGGAATCACCCAACAGGTTAAGGGAAGCAAACAAGGTGAAGATTTTTGTGTTAGATGCCGGAATGAAGTACCGGTCACCATTATACGAGAAGATGGTTTTCTGCTCTTGCGGATCATAGAGCACAAAGCCCGTATTGTCCTGAAACTTCGATTCGATTTCCTGGAACTGCTTGGTAAGCTTTGGTGTAGAAACCGGAGAACAGGCCGCCTGTACAATCAGCACAGCCAGCATAATAAAATTGAAATACTTCATGCAGGATTAAGATAGCGTTGTTTTAAAATGGAACAATGGTGTGCTTCATGTCCGGCTATGATGTAGCCGATGTTGACAACCGAAATCAGGCTATTGTTGGCTGTGCCGGTGCGCTGCAACATTTCCGGAGTGAAGCTGGCGAATAAGTCGATTGTTGTTGCCCTTAGGTTTTGCATTTCGCGAGCAAGCTGCTCCAGCGTACGGGCATGCGCATTAGCTTGCGGTGCATAGTCATTCTCTTCAAATCCTGCCAACGGAGTATGGTCATTGCGGGCAAACCTTAGTGCCCGATAGGCAAAAATCCGTTCGGCATCCATCATATGGCAGATTAATTCCTTGATGCTCCATTTCCCATCGGCATAACGATACACTCCCCGCTCTTCAGGAATTCCCTTAATCAGGTTTTGAGCAGCTTCGGCAGAAGCCTTCAATGCAGGCAACAGCTCTTGTTGCTCCACAAACGAAACATAGTTTCTATAAAAGGGTGGAAGGGTATTAAAATCGGGTGAGGTTTTCATGGATTAAAGTAAAGAAATAAGTGACAAGGTTCTGCGCTGTGTTACGATTTTTCTTTTTGCTTCTTTACATGATTAGGTAAAGTCAGTGTAATGGATGTGCCTTTTTCGAATTTACTTTTTACTGAAATTGTGCCTTTCAATTTTTCAACTCCCTGTTTCACAATGTACATACCCAACCCTGACCCCTGCGAGTTCTCTGTAGCCCTGTAAAACATATCGAATATCCGGGAAGCGTGCTCTTCACGAATTCCAATACCGTTGTCTTTAATGACTATAATTGCTTGCTGAGGAGTAACATTTGCCGTAATGCGCAACGTGCTCCTGACATTAGGATTATAATATTTGTATGCATTTGAAATAATATTACCGATTATAATTTTGATGCGGACAGGGTCGCTGACGAAGGGGATATCCAATCCAACGAAATTGCTGATAACCTGTACGGCCGAAAAATTATCGAGGTACTCCAGCTCCTGAATACATTCCTGAACCACAACTTCAAGGTTTACTACTTCATATCCTGCTTCATCACGGCTAACGCGCGCGTAATTGAGCATGGATTTAATAAACTCATCAAGTTTCTTTATACGCCCTTCAATCTTTTCAATATAAATTTTATGGCTTGCTTCCGAATCCATCCTGGCCAGGTTTACCAAACCCAAAATGGAGCTAAGCGGTGAACGTAGATCATGCGATGTTTTATACATGATCTGATCCAACTCAAAGTTGCGTTCCGAAAGCTCTTCCAGGGTTGCTTTCAATTCCTCCTCCTGGGCTGCCAGTTGCTGATTTTGTTGAACCAAGGTTTCGTTAAGCACCCGCAGTTTTTGCTCTGTTCGTTTGCGCTGTGTTATATCGCGAACAAAAAGTGTTATCCCGATTATCTTATTTGTATTATCCCTTATGGGGTTGATTAAAGCTTCAACAAATGTTTCTCTCATTCCCAGCTCAATCAGTACAGGCTTACCCTTTAATGCCCGCTTCAAATGTGGCAACGCCTTTTGCACAATTGGCTTCGGAAGATTTTTTATAAAACTATCGCCTGGCCGAATTTCAGTTCCAGCAATACGCTTTATGTTCTGCACATGACTCTCATTAAACAACACGTAATTTAGCTTGTCATCAAGTGCAATAATCCGATCAGTAGTACTTTGCAGTACGCCTTGAAGTGTGGCGTTTGAGTGGCTCAGTGCTTGTTGCGTATCCATCATCTCGGTGATGTCGCGTACGAATACCGCCACACCATCTACTTTGCCTTGTTTGTTGAAAATCGGGTTGTAAGTGGTCTGGATCCACCGGTTCTTATATCGTGAGTGATTTACCTGGTGAAGCGAAATGTGATTTTCACCTTTCATAGCCTTCCGCAACTCCAAAACCAACCACTTCTCCTCGGCAGTTCCCTTAATGTACTCCAGGTTATTGTCGCCAACTTTAATTTCTGCACCATATAGCAATCGAGCCATGCGCGCATGATTGCGATTAAATGCCGTGTAACAGTAGTTGCGATCTAACGCATAAATGGACTCGCGCGTGCTCTCCATTATGCCGCGCAGGTTGGCGTTAAGTTTCAGGATTTCATCTTCAACTTTTTGGATTTCGGTAACATCCATAATAAACCCGATCACAAAACGCTCACCTTTGTCGTTAACGTACCGCGATTTGAATGTAAGGAGGTTTCGTGTGTTGCCGCGCTTGGTGGTTACCGTTTCGCGATTAAGTACCACTGCCCCTGTACGCAACACTTCATTGTCTACTTTCCAGAAAACCTTATACTCCTTTGCCGGAAGAAAGTCTTTGTCGGTTTTTCCTTGCAGATCTTTCGCTGATCGGTTCATGAAGGAACAAAAGGCTTCGTTGAACATGATCCACCGGTGGTTCTTGTCCTTAACAAAAATGGGTGCGGCCACCGTGTTCATCACATTGCTAAGAAAGGTCTGCGACTCCTGCAGCTTCATTTCCGACTCTTTCTGCTGTGTTATGTCACGAATGGCTCCATCAATAATTTTTCTTTTGCCTCTTTTCTCCGTGATTTGAATGCTGGAGACGGAACCCCAAAATGTTTCTCCATTCACTTTCCTGAAAAGCGCCTCCACATTTTGAACCTGACCATCTCTTGCCATCAACATCCTTACTTTTTCATAATGTTTACGATCCGCATAAAGCTGGCGGGGTTTAATCTTATTCAACTCTTCAAGCGAGTGAAAGCCAAACATTTTGAGAAATGCCCGGTTCGCATAATCAAATTGCTTTCCCGGAATGTTGCGATAAATACCTTCAGCAATGTTCAGGTTTATGCTGCTGAGTAAATGCTGTGTGGCCAGCAAATTTGATTCTGCTTCTTTCTGTTTGGAAATATCCCTGACCGAACCCACAAACAGATTTCCTCCATTTACATCCTTAAATACTGATAGGCTGATCAGGCCCCAGAATATCTCTCCATTCTTTCTTCTAAAAAGCGCTTCTAGACTTTTTATACTACTCGGGGCTTTCAATCGACTTATTCTGTTCCAGGCCTTTCGCTCAGCAAAAAGCTGGTGAGGCTTAATGCTATTCAGGTCTTGCAGAGAAGGATAGCCGGTGATTTTTAAAAACGAATTATTGACGTATTGGAATTTCTTTCGGGGAATGCCGAGAAAGATTCCATCAGAAATATTTTCACTTAGCAGGCTGAACAATCGCTGCGATTCTGTAGCCCGATTGATCGCATCCACCCGATCATGTACATTTCGAAAATTGGAAACGATGCCACGAACCTCAGGGTTATGCAAAAGATTGGTTAACGTATACTCACACCAGATGTAGGTCCCCTTTTTAGTAATAAAGCGTTGCGTTAGTGAAATGCTTTTTCCATGGCTCAGTAAAACTTTACGAAAAGCATCGCGGGCAGCTTCTCGCTCGGAAGGGTGAATAAAGTGATCTCCTTTTTTTCCGATAAGATCAAAGGGCGTAAACCCGCCAACCCTTTTTACCGATGCGCTGGCAAACTGAACTACGCCCTGGCCATCATACAACACCACACCATCATAGGCGTGCTCAAGCAGCGCCTTGTAGCGGCTTGCCGATAGGCTTCCCGGGATAGGTTTAGTATCGATTTTCTTACTGCGCACACGAAACGGTTCAGTCCAATCACTGTTGAAGAAAGCTTAATTTAATGAAAAATCCGGAGAAGTGCGATTCAGACGGTTTCCTCCGTAGAAGCAGAAGATTTGGTTTCCACTGCGGCTGGTTCAGGTTCTTTTTCGGTTTCGGTTTCCTCAGCTTGTGCATAGCCCCCTCGTTTATCGATAGACCGAAGCATGAATTTTCGCAAAAACAATTCTGCCGGAAGAATCAGGAATGCAATTCCGACCTGCACAAGAAACTCAACCACCGGACTACTATCGGTAACAAACGTTGAGCCTGCTGCCGTTTGAATAAACTCGATGAGAATGATGATGGAAAGCAAGGATAAAACCATGCTGACATAGCGAAACCGGTTGCTTAGTCTGAATGAGAGTATCACCAACGTTGCAAAAATCACAAACTCAAGTGCATAAAACCATGAACGCTTCCAATACGGAGGAAGAACCTCCATAAGCACCGGATCCAGTTCTGTTATCCGGCCGAAAATATCTTTAGCCTGAACCTTTAATGCGTACTCACCGGTTGGCAAATAAGGTATATCAATCTGGTTATTGCTTGCTGACCATTCCGTCCAGGTTGGATTCAGTCCCTCAAGAAAATACCGGTACTCAATAGATCGCGCCCCAATGTAATCGGGCTTTACTACTGTGAAATGCAAGGCACTATTTTCCTGATCAATCCGAAGTTTATTTTTTCTGATCTCAATATTTTCTTGCTCCATACTTCGAAGAAATAATGGAAAAGAAGTTTCATACGGTTGAAGTTTCTTGGTGTCGAATTGAAGCAACTCATTGTTTCCGGTAATGATCCAAAGATTATCAGATGAACGATCGACAGAAACAAAACGTATTTCTGCAAACAAATTCAACAAATCTACTCCCGCATTTTGATTTGATTCACCCAACACAAACCAGCCATGATCATCATTAAACCACACCCTATTTGATTCAGTGAAATATACCTCTGGTTGTGGCAACGAGTCGATGGCAACAAGTGCTGACCCGGAAGTGTTGAGGTTGAAAAATCCGGAAGAGGTAACAACCAAGGGTTGGCCGTCAACACTGGTTCCGATAATCCGATCAAATCGGGCATTTGGCACGGAATAATTCTGAATAGCTTGTGCTGTATCAATAGCTATGCGATAAACGCGATCCAGACCGCACAACCAAAATGCTTTTCCGGGCTCATCAAACACATAATTTATCGGCTCTTCAATGCCTTTGATCAATCGTGTTTCGAACCACTGGTTCCCCTCCGAAACAAATTCATGAATTTTATCATCATAGGTAGAGATGATTACCTTTCCTGCTGCGGCTGATGCATAAAGATACCGCGTGGGATAATCCAGTACGGGAATAATTTTTTCGTTGGTAATTTCATTTACTCCGTTTAGTCCGGCCGATAGTAATCTTCCATTCCAGACAACAAGCTGTGTTACTTTGGCATCAATCCCCTCAAGCTTTTTATAGGAATAATGTGAGGATCGCAATATGCGCTTTGTTCGCTTCTCTCTCCGATAGGTAACGCCTCCTGCTTCGGAGGGTGCGCCCGTTGCTGGCGCCTGGTTAACAACCTCTTCCTCCGGTTTCTTTTTTCGTAGAAATGCGAACAACCCTCCCTTGCGTTCAGGCTTTACTTCAACTACCGGAGGTTCTTCTGCTTTCTGTTGCGTTGTCCGTTTCGATCTGATAGGAATGTCAACATAGTAGGTTATTTCATCATAGAACTCCTCTTTAACGAGTTTATATAAACCTAATGAGGTGCCCACATACACTTCATCATTATAACGGGTAGCGCACAATAGGTTTCCTTGCAATCCGGCATAGTAGCGGTACGACCGGAAAGGTAAATACGGAGCAATGCGTGTAAATCCGTATGTGTGTGCTGCCCAGATATGTTGATGACGATCTTTTGCCAACATGTAAATTTCATTGTCGGGCAAACCTGTGCTGTAATTAATTATCTCTTCCGTTGCGCCTGTTGCAGTATTGATAAAAACTACTCCGCCCCGCAACGTACCAAGTGCCACCAAATCTTTATTTACCCAAGTTGCATTTACAAAAACACTGGCCGATAGATATGCAGCATCTGCTATTGTGATCTCGCGAAGCGTCATATCCTCTTCACATAAAAACAATCGATTGTCTGCGGTGCCCAACAAATACTGATTTTCGTGCCGCTCAGCAAACACAAGTGCGGTTGTATCTTTCAGTAAGCTGGCCGGCACCATTGAGTTTTTTCCCAACGTAAACATGCCCCGACTTTCCGTGCTTACAAAAATGTTTCCGAAGATTTCATGCAGACCCAGCCAATCATCTTCTTCGTTCGAGGCAAGATGGGTCACTTCATCGCGGGAAGAAGAGTATACAAAAAAATGACTATCGCCTAAAAAATAAAGCTGATCGTTGATGGCAAGCATCTGAAAGATATTCTGGCCATTAGCCTCTTCATAAATCGGTACATAACGGGTATTTCCAAACGGATCAATCTCAATTTTTCCAAACCCACGCGATCCGGCCACATACAATTGATTGTTAAAAATTTCAAGTGCATACACCGCACCTGATGTGCGAATGACATCCCATGTTCGTCCATCAAAACGAAGCACGCCACCCTGAATGGCAAAATAGAATAAGCCACGGTCGTCCTGGGCGATATCAAAGCAAACATTGTTGTTGAAGTGCTCTTTGCCCGGAATGAAATGCGATAAAAAGTAATTGCCTGTCTGTGCCGAAACAAACAGCGAACTAACCAAGCAAAACGCAAGAATCTTACCTTTCATCACTCTAGCCGAAAAACAAAGTTAATAATTCCCGCTCGCTTAACTGATGCGGCTCCAGTTAACTACCGATTTTCGCATGCGCGCTACCTGCTCGCGGATTACCTGATTGTCGGAATGCTTTAAATCAGGGTCTTTTTCAAGGATTTCGATTGCCGTTTCGCGGGCAGCCTGTAACAGTTTTGTGTCTTTACCCAGGTCAGCGATTAACAAATCCAACACGCCACTTTGCTGTGTACCCATCAAATCGCCCGGGCCACGCAATTGCAGATCGGTTTCAGCAATTTCAAAACCATTGTTGGTGCGCACCATGGTTTCGATTCGCTTTTTGGAATCGGTTGAGAGTTTGAAGCTCGTCATTAAAATACAATACGATTGCTCTGCTCCGCGCCCCACGCGTCCACGCAACTGGTGCAGTTGTGAAAGTCCGAATCGCTCAGCATTTTCAATCACCATTACCGATGCATTGGGCACATCAACACCTACTTCAATTACGGTAGTGGCCACCATAATGCTGGTTTCGCCTTTTGCGAAGCGCGCCATCTCATATTCCTTCGCATCCGGCTTCATTTTTCCATGCACAATGCTGATAGCCTCATCCGGGAAGGCGCGACAAATACTTTCGTAACCGTCCATTAAATGTTTGAGATCAAGTTTTTCTGATTCTTCAATGAGCGGGTACACAATGTACACTTGCCTGCCTGCTTTAATTTGTTGTTTCAAAAATCCATTTACTTCGAGGCGGTGCGAATCATACTTATGAATAGTTTTGATCGGCTTTCTGCCTGAAGGTAATTCATCAATCACCGAAACATCCAGGTCGCCATACAGTGTCATCGCTAACGTGCGTGGAATAGGTGTGGCCGTCATCACCAGCACGTGCGGGTACACATCTTTATTTTTGCTCCAAAGTTTGGATCGTTGTGCTACACCAAACCGATGTTGTTCATCAATAATGGCAAGGCCCAGGTTTTTAAACTGAACTTCTTCTTCCAGTAGTGCATGTGTGCCGATGAGAATCCGTAACGATCCTTCGCGCAAGCCTTGATGAATTTCCTTCCGTGCTGCTTTTTTTGTTGAGCCAGTAAGCAATGCAATGGTGATATGCATCTGCTCGGCAAATTTGCTCAGCGTTTTAAAATGTTGTTGTGCCAGAATTTCCGTTGGCGCCATCAATGCACATTGGGCATTTCCGCCCAGCGCAATCAGCATGCACACAAATGACACTATGGTTTTGCCGCTCCCCACATCGCCTTGCAGTAACCTGTTCATTTGTTTTCCCGAGCGCATGTCGGCATAAATTTCTTTGATCACACGCTTTTGCGCGTTGGTAAGTTGAAATGGTAAGTGCTCGTTATAAAATTGTGTAAGCACTGCTGCATCGGTAAACGCCTGTCCACGATATTTTTCTTTGCGCACCAATTTTAACTTGAGCAAGCGCAACTGAATATAAAAAAGCTCTTCGAATTTTAATCGTTGTTGTGCTTGCGCAAGGCGTTGGTGATTTTCGGGGAAATGAATGTGCCGCATTGCCGCTCGCTTATCCATCAGTTTAAACCGTTTGATGATGGACTCCGGAAGCGTTTCGTGTATGTTGTTTTTGGCAAGTACCAACAACTCCTGTTGTAACTTAACAAGTGCCTTGCTGTCGAGGTAGCGCTTGCGCAAAGTTTCCGTTACCGGATAAACGGGTTGCAAAAATCCACCCATTTCATTTTTCGTTGTCAGCACTTCCACTTCGGGGTGGGCAATGCTAAATCGCTTTCCATATTTTGAGGGCTTACCGAATGCTACATACTCAATACCGGGCTGAACTTTCTCCAGCATCCATTTAATGCCTTGAAACCACACCAGCTCCATTTCTCCGGTATCATCGACCAGGTACGCCACCAGCCTCTTTCGGGCTCCAACGCCAATAATTTCCTTTTTGGTAACCTTACCCTTTACCTGCACAAAAGGCATTTCTTCGGTTAATTCCTTTATGGAATAAAAGCGGGTACGATCTTCATACCGAAAAGGATAATGCTGAATGAGATCACCAAACGTGAAAATGTTCAGTTGCTTGTTCAGCAATGCCGATCGTTGGGGGCCAACGCCTTTCAGAAACTCAATGGGTGTATCAAAAAATCCGGGCATGCTGATCGTAGCACAAAAAAATAAAAATTAACCTGAAGTTAACGATAGAACGTGTTAAACCTTAGCGAGAAAAATTGATCTAAGTGCGCAAAGGTTACTATTTTTACGCACCCGATATTCAGGAAATGATGATTGTGAAGCCGAGCTTATACCGAGGAATTGAATTTGTTTGTGTGACTGATCTGCCCGAGGAACAGCAAATACTGCTGCAATCCTCCCCACAATATCCCGAACGTATTAATATTCTTATTGAAGGAGAAATCAAACGAAACTGCATTCAATACCCTGCCTACGCACAGTGGTTTCAGGATGTGTATAAAACTTCAGTAGCACAAGCACCGGCCGTTAAACAGAAAGAGACCGCCAGTTCTGATTTGGTCTTACAGAAAGCCTAAGTCAATCGGGCCAGATTCCGGTTTGTGGAACAATCTCCAATACATTGCCCGCAGGGTCTTCAAAGTAAAACGACTTCTTCCCGCTCTGCCAGGTAACTTCTTCTGTAATTTCTATTCCTTTGCTTTTTATCCAAGCCTTGGCCTTTTCATAGTCTTTGTCTTCCACCTCAAATGCAAAATGCTGTTTGCCCCCGCCATAATGCGCAGGCGGACTCACCTTATACCTTGAATCTTCCGGATTAAACAGGAGCAGCACGGATGATCCCGCTTTAAAAAACAGATGTTTTCCTTCCAGGTAACTGATCATTGGTAGTTCCAGCACATCGGCATAAAATGTTTTGGCTTGCGCCAGATCGGTTACATACAAGCAAGTCTCTTTAATTTTAAGAAAATTCATCTTACTAACGCTGACAAAGTTCTCTTTTCAATGTCTGATACTCATTCCAGATTTCAGTAAGAATTTCAGCTGCGGGTTTTACTTCACGAATGGCAGCTGCCACCTGACCGATCTCCAATTCGCCCTCATCCAGGTCGCCTTCAAACATGCCTTTCTTTGCACGAGCCCTGCCCAGTAATTGTTTCATTTCTTCCACACTTGCCCCACGTTGCTCTGCCTCCACTACCTGTTGAAAAAATTTATTGCGCACCAGACGTACCGGAGTAAGTTGCTTCATGGTGAGTAACGTATCGCCTTCACCGGCATCCACTATCACCTGCTTGAATTTTTCATGAGCAGAAGATTCGGCACTGGCAGCAAACCGGCTACCGATTTGAACGCCATCCGCGCCAAGTACTTCGGCTGCCAGCATGCCGCGGCCGGTTGCAATACCCCCGGCTGCAATCAACGGAATAGAAACGGCTTCGCGCACAAGTGGAATCAACACAAATGTTGTGGTTTCTTCCCTTCCGTTGTGTCCACCTGCTTCAAAGCCTTCGGCAACTACCGCATCAACACCGGCCTGCTCTGCTTTTTTGGCAAACTTTACGCTGGAAACCACATGCACTACAGTTATCCCCTTTTCTTTCAGATAGCCGGTCCATGTTGCGGGGTTACCAGCTGAAGTAAACACAATCTTCACTCCTTCCTCCACAATTATGTTCATCAGCTTATCGATCTGTGGATAGAGCAAGGGCACATTTACTCCAAATGGTTTATTGGTCGCGGCCTTGCATTTACGAATATGCTCCTGAAGAACCTCCGGGTACATAGATCCTGAGCCGATAAGCCCCAATCCTCCGGCATTGCTGACTGCTGAAGCCAGCCGCCAGCCACTGCACCAGATCATACCCGCTTGTATAACCGGAACCTCAATGTTGAAAAGTTGGCAAACCCTGTTTGTTGAATTTTTCATGGGCAAAAAATAGCGAAAACACCCTTGAATACTACGCTACAAATCTGAATATCTGCGATTTAGAATTCAGCCGAATTCATGGGCGGTTTTTCTTATGGAAAAAAGTTGTCCACAAAGAATAGATTGATTTTATACAACGTAAGTAACTAATAATTAGACACTTAACACGAAATATTGCGGTAATGTGGATAACTGCTCCATTTTGTGGAATTCTTTTCTCGGCTTCTTTTATAGTCTGCTAAGTGCTTGAATTTTAGCTATTTTGCGCTCCATCAACCAGAAACCCTACGCGGGGTTTTTGAGGCTAAAAACAGGAACAACTTTTGCCATTAAGCAGTTAAATACCTCATGAGAAAGCTACTATTGATACTCGGTCTTGTTCTACCTATTGGCTTGTATGCCCAACAGCAGGCAGAAATAGTGAAGCTGAAGCAATTACAAGATCACATTAACCGTGAAACGGATAATATCAAGATCATTAACTTCTGGGCTACCTGGTGTGCTCCATGCATTAAAGAAATGCCTTTGTTCGAAAAGATCGGGGCTGAGCGGAAGGATGTGGAAGTTACCCTGGTAAGTCTCGACCTGGACCTGAATCCCAAGCCTGAAACAGTTTATCGTTTTGTTGACCGGAAAAAACTACAATCCAAGGTGATTATTCTGGATGAAAAAGACCCCAACGTATGGATCAACCAGATAGAAAAGGGCTGGTCGGGGGCCATACCGGCTACCATAATCATTAACGGAAAAACCGGTCAAAGAAAATTTGTTGAAAAGGAGCTTCACGAAGGCGACCTTGAGAAACTTATTGCTGAAATTTTGTAACAACCTCAAAAAAACCAATATGAAAATGATGATGAAAAGTTTGTTGGCAGCCGTTGCATGCGTGTTGTTTGTAGCGGCAAGTCCGTTGAAGAACGGCTATGAAGTGGGCGATACCGTTGCCGATTTCAAATTGAAAAATGTAAACGGTAAAATGGTTTCCCTATCCGATTATGCATCGGCCAAAGGTGTGATTGTAATTTTTGATTGCAATACGTGTCCGTATTCAAAAGCTTACAATGAGCGTATCCTTGAACTAAACAAGAACTACGCGTCCAAAGGATTTCCCGTGGTAGCCATTCAACCAAACGACCCTGCTATCTCACCAGGTGATTCATTTGAGAAAATGGCTGAACAGGCTGAGCGCAAAAAATATGATTTCCCATATTTGTTTGACGAAACTCAAAGTGTTGCAAAAGCATTTGGTGCCACCAATACACCACACGTTTTCTTGTTAAAAAATAATGGAGGAAAGTTTTCTGTTGCCTACATCGGTGCGATTGACGATGCTCCCCGTGATGCTGCAGGTGTAAGCAAGAAGTATGTGGAGGAAGCAATCGATGCGATCCTTGGATCAAAAGAAGTTCCTTCAACCAAAACCAAAGCCATTGGTTGTACTATTAAGTGGAAAAACGCATAAGCACTAACCGATATAAAATTGAAAGCCGCATCCACCCGATGCGGCTTTTTTATTGCCGTTCCCGGAAACCAATTGATTTTCTTACCTTTCATTCATGAAACTTCCGTCCCTGCAAAAACTGTTCGAAGGCTTTATTCAGGTGATCAAACGTTTCCCGTTGGAAATGCTGGTTACGCTAACCGGAACAATCAGCGCCATGATGCTGCTTGAACAGGATTACAATGAAGATGAAACACAACTCTTGCGCATCATCCTTTGCTCCAACCTTGGATTGGTGTTGCTGCTCTCCACAACCGTTTTTGAAGAAGCCCATAACTTATCTAAAAAAAGCAGAGCTATTGTAAAGCTTATTGGTCTGCTGCTGCTGGTTGGTATTTACTTTTTACTAAACCCGATTGATGAAGAGGTGAACGGATTCCGGTTTGGCTTTCTTGCAGTGGCCTTTCACCTGCTTGTATCGTTCGCACCGTTTATCCGCAGGGGATCTGTGGAGGGGTTTTGGGAGTACAACAAATTACTTTTCATCCGGATTTTAACTTCAGGTTTATACAGCGGAGTTTTGTTTGCTGGCCTGGCCATTGCCATTGCCAGTACGGATGCGCTTTTTAACCTGGATGTAGACGAGAAAACATACGGACATCTGTTCATTTTTGTAGCCGGTATTTTCAACACCGCATTCTTCCTGGCTGGCGTACCTGATAATTGGAAGGAACTCGAAGAAACCCAACTCTATCCAAAGGGATTAAAGATTTTCACCCAGTTTGTCCTTATTCCATTAGCTACCATTTACCTCACTATTTTACTGGCATACGAAATCAAACTGATTGCTGAGTGGTCGTTACCTAAAGGCATTGTGTCGTCATTGGTGTTAGGATATGCGGTTTATGGCATTTTATCCATTCTGTTGGTTTACCCGATACGGTACGATGAGGGCAACCGCTGGATCAGTACGTTTTCAAAATGGTTTTACCTGTTGCTGATTCCGTTAATCGTTGTGCTTGCGTTAGCCGTGTGGCAACGAGTTGATCAATATGGCATTACGGAAAGTCGCTACATTTTAATTGTACTTAGCTTATGGTTGGCGGGCATCACCATTTATTTTCTCACCGATCGTCAGCAAAACATCCGGGTAATTCCGATGAGCTTATGCATTGTGGCCTTGTTAGCTGTAATCGGTCCGCAAAGTGCGTCATCGCTTTCTGCGCGTTCGCAGGTGAATCGCCTGATTGATTATTTTGAAAGTCGTGGAGCGTGGGTAAACAATAAACTTGTTCCCATTACTACCAGTGAACCAACCGGTGAGGGAGCCGCTATGGTTCGCTTTTTGGTTGATCGGTATGGCAAAGAACCATTCAGAGAAATTTTGTCGGTTAACATCGACTCCCTTTTGGTTGGTGCCGATTCATTGTCGCGATACAGCAAAAAATATGAGCGTACGGAAATAATCAGGGAGTATCTTGGTCTTAATTACGATGACGAAGACTACACGCAATATGAATACTTCTCTGCGGAGACCATTCAGGAACCGTTTGAAATACACGGGTACAATTATTTATTAACATTCAAAACATACAACTCCGATCGTGATGTGGCCACTGTAGTGAATAACACGACCATTACCATAAAACGCGATTCATTTTCGATTGAGTTTGATTTAAAGCCAATGCTGGATACGCTTGTCCGGGAAAAATCTGAAAACAGAAATAATTTTTTGGTACGGCCAGAAAGGCTATCGGTAACAAGCGCGGATGGAAACTCTCGTTTGACTCTCCATAACATCTACTTCCGCAGAGAGAACAATCAGTTCATTATCCAAAATTGTGAAGGCTATTTGCTTATGAAGACTCAATGAGGCGAAACGAGCTTCAACCCGATAATGGAGCCGATTAATGTGAGGATGAAGAACAGGCGCCAGAATTCTGCTGACTCCCGGAAGAAGAAAATACCGATCAGCGCGGTTCCTACCGCACCTATGCCCGTCCATACCGCATAAGCCGTTCCGATGGGAATCACTTTTATAGATTCATTCAGAAAGTGAAAACTTAAGGAGATACAAACAAAAAACGCAACCGTCCATTTTGTAACCGTAAAGTTGTTGCTCATTTTCAGGCTGGTGGTAAAGCCCACTTCAAATATTCCGGCAATAATCAGGTATATCCAATGCATAGCAAGTTGGTTAAGGAAATCAAAATTATGCATTAATCATTTCACAAAATGATAATAAGCATTTGAATCTTAACCATTAGTTTTGATTTCAATTTATCCGCATTATGAGATACTGCATCATCCTCCTTTCAGTTCTGGCAATTTCCTGCTCCAAACGTGAAAAAAAATATGCCCCACTCGCAGAGCCGGTTTCGGTTTTGTTTGATGCATCCCTCAAACCTTTCTATCACGGAGTTGCATCAGGTGATCCCTTACACGACCGTGTTATTTTATGGACGCGTGTCACGCCAGAAGATTCCCTACCCTCCATTGACGTAACCTGGGAAATTGCAGAGGACGAAAGTTTTTCTTCTCTTGTTAATTCCGGAACACTGACAACAAATCCAGATCGTGACTACACCGTAAAAGTTGATGCCACAGGACTATCCCCCGACAAACATTATTTCTATCGCTTTAAAGCATTGGACGCAACATCCATGACGGGCCGAACGAAAACAGCACCAGCTGGTGATCGCGATAGCTTGACCTTTGCCGTAGTAAGTTGCAGCAACTGGGAGTTCGGATACTTTAATGCCTACGCCAACATTGCTGATAAAGATGTTGATGCTGTGCTTCACCTTGGCGATTACATTTACGAATACGCTACCGGCAAATATGGTGATACCACCATCGGCCGAATAAACCTGCCTGTGCACGAAATTGTAACGCTGCAGGATTACCGCACACGACATTCACAATACAGGTTGGATGAAGGCTTGCGCAAAATCAGCATCGCGCATCCGTTTATTACCATTTGGGATGATCACGAAGTGGCCAACGATACCTACGCAGAAGGCGCACAGAATCATCAACCTGAAGAAGGCGACTTCAACACGCGAAAAGCTGTTGCCAAACAAGCCTATTACGAGTGGTTGCCCATCCGCGAAGGTGAAAAACACTACCGGTCCTTTTCATATGGAACATTGGCCGATGTAATTATGCTGGATGAACGCCTTGAAGCAAGAACCAAACAGGCAGAGGGAAAAGATGATCCGGAATTATGGAATACTGAACGCACCATGTTGGGTAAAGAGCAACGTGATTGGCTTTTAGCGAAACTTAAAAATTCAACCGCCACCTGGAAGGTGATTGGCAACCAGGTGATCTTTTCTGTAGTTGATGAATCTTTCAGGCCAAACGCGAAAGGTACAGATAGCTGGAACGGGTATCCTGTAGAGCGCACCTTCATTGCCGATCACATTATTCACGATTCAATTCAAGATGTAATTTTCCTGACGGGTGATACACATGCATCATGGGCATTTGAAGTGGTGGCGTTTGATTTGAAAAAATATAATCCGAAAACATCTGCGGGTGCATTTGCCGTTGAGTTTGGGACACCGAGTATCTCTTCATCCAACTGGGATGAATTTTATCCGCTTGACACCGCAAAGTTGGGTGAGCAATTGTACCAAAAGTTCAATCCGCATTTGAAATATGTGAACGGGATTGATCACGGTTACCTGCTCC
Organism: Cyclobacteriaceae bacterium; assembly: GCA_030584025.1. Classification (NCBI taxonomy): domain Bacteria; kingdom Pseudomonadati; phylum Bacteroidota; class Cytophagia; order Cytophagales; family Cyclobacteriaceae; species Cyclobacteriaceae bacterium. The sequence goes on along the minus strand of CP129487.1, from coordinate 3,847,500 downwards.
TTACCCTGTATCCTGATCGTGCAAAATCGGAATGGTATTATGTGGAGACCTTGCGCGAAATCAATTTGAGTGAACGTAAAACCAAAACGCTTGAAGTGAGCAGGGGAACAACGAAGTTGAAATAATGCCCCCTACGGAAATTCACTCGAACTCCGTTAAGTTCAGCATATTCTTATCCAAAGAAACCCACAAAAACCATCCTGAACGGCACCGTATTTGTTGCTAACAGATTGTAAAAATGACTCCACAATAATCATTTTGTTTCTGTAATTTTAATCCTATGAAACGAATCACGTTGCTTTTATTTGTCGTGTTGGTTGGCGCCACTTCTGTTTCAGCACAGGTTATCGGTAAACTCTTTCCAGCTATGGAGGCCGAAACCGTGGAAGATAAAATAGTCAAACTCCCTGATCATGTTCAGGGTAAATTCACCTTACTCGGACTGGCCTATTCCAAGAAATCAGAAGATGAACTGAACGGCTGGTTTCAACCGGTTTTTGAAAAATTCATTCAGAAAAACAAAGGCTTGTTTGAAGGTTTCGGTTACGATGTAAATGTGTATTTCGTGCCCATGTTCACGGGCGTAAATGCGGCCGCCACAGGCACAGCCAAACGCAAAGCCCTGAAGAACGTTGATCCGCAATTGCTGCCCTATATTCTCTTCTATAAAGGAGAATTGAAAACCTATAAGGAGGCTCTCGACTTTGAAAAGAAAGATATACCTTACTTTTTTGTGTTGGATAAAGATGGAAAGATCGTTTATGCCACAAGCGGTAAATACACCACTGCCAAACTAGACGAAGTAGAAGAAGTGCTGGAATAAAAACGATTAAGCCTGAAGGATAACCGAATAAATCCCAAACATCATTTATGAATTTTCTTATTCTTCTCGCCTTAGCACTCGCCCCCGGAATTGCCATTGCCGTTTACATTTATTTAAAAGACAAGCACGAGCCAGAGCCAGTAAGTCTGCTCTTTACCAGTTTTATGTATGGGTGTGCGAGCACGTTGGTTACGCTATCCATAAGCTGGCCGCTTGATTTTGTGGTGAGTTTTAAAGAAGATGACGTGCTCCATCAGTTTGGTAATGCTTTCTTTAAAGTTGCGCTCATCGAAGAGTTCAGCAAATTCATCTTCATCCGGTTTATACTTTACTACAACAAAAACTTCAACGAACCTTTTGATGGCATCATGTATGCCGTAATGGTAGGTATGGGTTTTGCCACGTTGGAAAATGTGCTTTATGTATTTCAATATGGTGTAGCCACCGGTATTGTACGCATGTTTACAGCTGTACCGGCTCATGCTACATTTGCTATTTTGATGGGCTACATGCTTGGCAAGGCCAAGTTCACACATCGTCATGAAATGTTATACAGCCTAGCTGCTCTGGGCATCGCCACTATATTTCATGGCGCATACGATTATTTTCTGTTCATTTCCTTTAAACCTGGTGTTTGGATTGGTGCCTTTATCTCATTAATCGTTGCGGTTATCCTTTCCCGTAAAGCCATTCGGTTGCACCAGCAATCCTCACCATTCATTTCACCGCCTCATCAAAATAAACCAGAGCTATGATTCGCGAAGTACTGAAGAATCATTATATCGGCATGAATAAAGAGTTCCGGTTTCGTGGCGAGGAAACCACGCGGATTGAAACGTTAAGTGATGCCGTATTTGCGCTTGCCATAACCTTGTTGCTTATCTCCACAACACCGCCCATTACTTTTTATCAGCTTCAGGCTTTCACCAAGGATCTGGTTCCATTCGCCATTTGCATTACATTGATCTCACTGATCTGGTACGAGCATTTTATCTTTTTCATACGCTATGGTTTTCGAAATTCGTACATCGTGTTCTTAAATGTACTGCTGCTCTTCATCGTATTATTCTATGTGTACCCCCTGAAATTTCTGGCAAAGTTGCTGGTCATCCTCTTCATGAATTTCATATACATTTTTCGTCACGGAAACAATACGGAGATTTGGGATGAGTTCAACCTCATGATGGAGGGCGGAACCGTAACACAACTCATGGTTATTTATGGATTTGGTGCCGCCTTCATTTTTCTTGTGCTTGCATTGATGTATCGGTACGCGCTGAACAGATCAGATGAGCTTGAGTTAAATGAAATCGAACGATTTGATACCCGCACCAGCATTCGTACAAACTTGTTAATGGCCAGTGTGCCCATTCTGTCGGCCATATTTGCCTTGGTTTTTGGGGAAACCCGTCTTGGCCAAATGACTTCAGGTTTCGTGTATTTTCTCTATACGCCCCTGATGTTCACACACGGTGCGTTTGTAAAATCTGCACGTAAGAAATTGCTCGAAAACGTAAAATAATCTTTTCTGACTTTAGGGCTGTAACCAGCCGGTACTGCGGTTTGTCGGTATAATCGGGAACTCACCGTAGCGTTTAGCCAATTGATACTTCTGATCCGTGTCTTTCCTTTAGAAGGCGTATTTAGCCTTACTAATTGTAAAACCATGAAAGTTTCAGGATTTGTCTCCGCGTTGGTTTCTGTGCTGATTTTAACCTTCTCCATTACCGCAATGGCGGATGATGGCGGAAACTGTGACGGCAACTGCTTCACCACCAAAGTGGTGCGGGCAGAAAAAAATACCAATGGCTGCACGGAATACGAATTTGAAATTTCGCATGACGGAAGCTGCCGATATGATCTGTCGCACTATACGGTAGAAGTTCCGTGTGGAGAAATTAAAAACCTCAGCAATTCAGAAAACTGGAAACAGGTTTTTGGCAAAGACCCTAAAACCGGGTTAACCGGATTTAAAATTGATGATATCCCTGGCTTTGGTAAAGGCAACAAAAAAAGTTTTACGGTTACGTTTACCCACTGCGCCAGCGAGGCCTGCTTATCCCAACTAGACTGTTGGCAGCCCAAAGTTGCCTACAAAGCCGGTACGTGCATCGACTATCAAACCGTAACCAATTCGTGCGCTGATGAAGAGCCACAGTTAAAAGCATCGTTGATTAAAATCAACCCCACTTGTTTTAACAGCAACGATGGTACACTAGAAGTTGTGATTGAAGGAGGCCAGGAGCCGTTTGCTTACTTGTGGTCGGGCGGACAGACTCCTGCATCCGTACAAAATCTCCCTGCTGGTGAATATTCAGTTGAAGTAACGGATGCGAACGGTAGTTCTGTTACTCTTTCTGAAACATTAACTCAGCCTGACGCTATTATTGTTGAAGAGAGCATCACTCAACCTGCGTGTAGTGGTTCCTTTACCGGAGCAATCGCGCTTACCGTTTCGGGTGGTAACGAACCTTATTCATATCAGTGGAATACCGGAGCAACTACCTCATTGGTTTCAAATATAGCTGCCGGATTTTACACAGTAGTTGTAACCGATGCCAACGGATGCCAGACAACGAAATCGTTCAATCTGCAAAACAGTGTAAAGCTAACGCTTACTACTTCGCTTACGTTGCCATCTTGTACAAAGGCTGATGGCGCCATTAATCTTACAGTAACAGGTGGTGCTGAACCGTACACGTTCCAATGGAGTAATGGAGCAACAACAGAAGACATACAAAACCTGGCAACGGGTTCATATAGCGTAACCGTAACAGACGCAAATGGATGTACGGCCACCACTTCTCTTTTCCTGCGCGAGAACAACACATTAACGTTAAGCTTCACGGTTACGCAAACCAGTTGCCTTGATGATGGTTCTGGCGCGATTAACCTGAATGTTGGTGGCGGAACCGCACCATACACATTCGTATGGGATAACGGTGCAACCACTGAAGACCTCAGCAACCTTACAGCTGGTCAGTACAAAGTAACCATTACCGATAGCAAGGGTTGTGCGATTACCACAACCATTACGGTATCGCGTAAAACCATTCAGTTGAATGCACAAATACAACCTCCGCTATGCGCGGGCGAAAGCACGGGTTCTATTATCGTTACCCCCGTTGATGGTGTTGCCCCTTACACCTATTCATGGTCAACTGGTGAAACCGGAAATGAATTGTCTGATCTTGGACCGGGCTCCTATACACTCACCATCACTGACGCTACTGGCTGTTCACGAACCGTTACCTACACACTCACTTCACCTCCGCCCATTAATGCTACGGCAAGCGTGCAAAACATTACCTGTGGAGCTGACGGTACCGCTACCATCGACTTGTCGGTAACCGGTGGCACGCAACCGTATTCCTATAACTGGTCGAATGGTGAAACAACACAAGACATTACAGGTATAAGCCCGGGAACATATACGGTTACCATAACAGACAAAAACGGTTGCACCAAACAACTTGATGTAACTGTTGAACCGGCTTCACCGGATTGGGCTTGCCTGATAACCGAACCAACAGATAATGTGCTTTGCTCAACAGATGGTAACACATTAACAACTTCAGTTGAAGGCGCCACCTCCTATCAATGGACCGTTTCGAGCAGCGATGGATCATGGGTAATTACATCAGGAGGAAATTCAAATACCATTACCTATACAAGTGGTGGTGAAAATAGCACCGCTACGTTTACACTAACTATAGAGAAAGACGGATGTACGTTGAGTTGTTCCTATACAGTTACCACTTGTGAAGTGAGTGACAATCCGGATGATCCAGGCGATGATGACGGAGATGACGATGGTAATGATGATGGAGATGACGGTGAAGACGATGGCGATGGAGACGATGATGGAGATGGCGAAGACGATGATGACGGAGACTCCGACAATCCGGAAAGCTGCGAGGAATGTTTCTCGACTCAACTTGTGGTAGTTTCGGAAACTAATTCATGCAAGACGTATACCGCTACGATTACCACAACCGGTAACTGCCGCTACGACTTGTCGCACTGGACAATTGCTATCCCTTGCGGAAAGGTGAAGAATTACTCGAACTCCGAAGGTTGGAAGATGGAGTTTGGCAAAGATCCTACTACCGGAGTGTACGGATTAAAAGTTGATGATATTGATGGTTTTGGTAAAAAACCAGAGTCATTCACAGTAACCTTTACCATCTGCGATGGCTGTGACAACTGGGAACCCGTGGCAGCATACAAGGCAGGTTTATGCGTGGCTTACGATAACCTGACGGTTGAAGGAGCAACGGCAACATTCAGCTTGCAGGCTTATCCAAATCCATTTGCTGATAAACTCAATATGAACTGGACGGCCGATGCAAATGAATATGTTGTGTTGGAATTGGTTGATCAATCCGGAAATGCTGTATCGCGGTTGTATGAGGGATACGTTCAACGAGGCGAATCATATGAGGTGACTTTGGCCGCTGATCAATTGCGCGAGCGCATGTACTTCTATCGCTACCGCAGTACAAGCCGGATGGAGTACGGAAAACTTCTCAAGTATTAACGGAAAGAAAAAAATGCATAGCGGAAATCCGCTATGCATTTAATTGAATCTCTTCACCTTCTTTATTCACAAAGCGAAATTCGGTTAATCCCATGGAGGTATCTGCCTCCATGTTTACCCAACGCTTGAATTTGAAAAACCATTTTACGCGGTGAGAAATAATCCCCTTCGTGAAATAGGCGTGCAGGTACGGGTGTAAGGCCAATACCAGGTTCTTCTCGTTCTGCTTTACTAACAGGTGTTCTAGTGTCTTCTCAATCAAATCCGAAACCAAAATTGATGCGGTGATTTTTCCGGTACCATTACATGCGGGACACGCTTCGAGTGTGGCGATGTTAACCTGCGGACGAACGCGCTCGCGTGTAATCTGCATTAACCCGAATTTCGAAAGCGGCAACACGGTTGATTTGGCCTTATCGCTAGCCATCTCATCCTTCATCACCTTGTAAATCGTCTTCCGGTTATCGGGGTTCTTCATATCAATGAAGTCAACCACAATGATGCCGCCCATATCGCGCAAACGCAACTGACGTGCAATTTCTTTAGCCGCCTCAATATTTACTGAGATAGCAGTAGTCTCCTGATTTTCTTCGCGGTTGGATTTGTTGCCGCTGTTCACATCTATGACGTGCAGTGCTTCCGTGTGCTCAATAATGAGGTACCCTCCACCACGTAAGCTTACGGTTTGCCCGAAAGCAGATTTGATCTGTTTTTCAATTCCGTAGTGCTCAAAAATTTTCGCGCGACCGTTATAGAATTTTACAATCTTCTCCTGCTCCGGTGAAATGGAACGGATGTACGCTTTCGCTTCTTCGTACATCTTCTTATCGTCAACATGAATGTTGTCGAATGATTCGTTCAGCAGATCGCGCAACAAGGATGATGTTTTGTTCAGCTCACCAATGATTTTATCATTCGGTTGTGCGTCCGGAAGTCGGGCAATGCCGTCCTCCCAGGTCTTCACCAGGTTGCGCAAGTCGCGGTCGAGTTCGGCCACTTCGGCACCTTCGGCCACGGTGCGAACTATTACACCAAAGTTTTCTGGCTTAATGGATTGAATTAAACGCAACAGGCGTCTGCGTTCTTCGCTGCTGGTTATCTTCTTCGAAACGTTAACCGTTTTTGAAAAAGGTACCAGCACCAGGTAGCGCCCGGCCAATGATAGCTCGCAGGATAATCGCGGCCCTTTTGTAGAGATGGGTTCCTTTACGATTTGTACCGGAATCAGCTGGCCCTTTACCAACTGCTGGCCAATTTTGCCATGCTTGTCGATGTCCGGTTCAAGGGTAAATTTTTCCAGCTTACCGAAAATCTTTTTGGCCCTGAGCAGTTTCGTAAACTTTTGCAGTGAACTGAACTGTGGCCCCAGGTCGAGGTAGTGTAAGAAAGCATCTTTATCATAACCCACATCAATAAATGCGGCATTCAGGCCCTGTACAACTTTTTTTACAGTGCCCAGATAAATATCACCAACGGTGAATTTGCTTCCTTCCTGTTCCTGGTGAAATTCGACAAGCGTCTTGTCTCTCAGCAGGGCGATACGACATCCGTCTTGAGCGTTACTGATAATTAGTTCGTTACTCAAAACGATAGAATTTAAAATGTTAAAAAATCCGGATGTGTACGGCTCCCGAACAGAAAGCACCTGTCCCCTGATTTATCAGGGGTTACAGATTACTTCTTCTTATGTCTGTTCTTTCTCAAGCGCTTCTTGCGCTTGTGAGTTGCCATTTTGTGCTTCTTTCTTTTCTTTCCGCTTGGCATAAAGTTTTAATTTTCTTACCCCATCTATTCCTACCCCGGCAAGGGGGAGGTGGCCGCAAGGCCGGAGGGGGTGTGGTTATTAATTTATTTTAAGTCCTGCAGATACGAATCCGCTGTTGCCTGAACAGCCGGATCGGCATCCAATTGTTTTACTTTTTCAAACTGCTCACGTGCCGCCTTCTTGTTTCCTTTGCTCTTGTACGCAACACCCAACAGCAGCTGGCCTTGTACATGTTTCGGGTTCACTTCCGTGAGTTCTTTCAGGCGCTCAATGGCCCGATCATACTGCCCGGATTGAATGGACAACATGCCCAGGTTGAACAAGGCCGACTCATTTTTAGGGTCTTCCGCCAATACCTCGCGCAGCATGGATATGCCTTGCATCGGGTTGGCAGTCGACAAGTAGGTCATGGCCATTTTAGACTTTACCTCAAGGTTTCCCGGATTGCTCTTCAAAATCATCGAAAAGTATTGCCGGGCCTTTTCGGCCAGTTCTTCTTGTCTTAGCTGATCAAGGGTAAAGGTGTACGCCTGATAATAGCTATCACCCGCCTTAATCCAGCTTTCCATCGTGTTAAAGAACGTTGCAGCCTCGTTGGCAAACCAGGCAGCACTGTCAAACTTGCCCGCTTCCCAATACAGGTCTGCTAAAGAGTCGGCAAAGATAGCACTTTTTTCACCAGATGAAGCGCCATGCCCTGAGCGCATGCGGGCAATGGCCTGCTGCAGGGTAACCGGTGCAGCGCCATGAGGGTCAACTTGTGGCATAGCCGTTGAATCTGCGGTGGCAAGTTGCTCGTCATTCTTCACCACTACCTTGGGTAGCATGAATAAAACAACAACCAGCACAATGCTGACAACAAGTAAAATAATTCGGCTTTTAAGCATAAGGATTACGCCCGGATTGGCGTGTTGATGTCAATACAATCAGGCTTTATCAGCCAATTGTTTCACCTTCTCACTGTTTTTGATTTTGCTAACAAAAATTTTGGCTGGCTTAAAGCTGGGAACAAAGTGCTCATCGATTACCAGTGCGGTGTTGCGTGAAATGTTTCGCGCAATTTTTTTCTTTCTTTTCTTATTAATGAAACTGCCAAAACCACGAATGTATATGTTGTGGCCGCTTGCCATGTTCGTTTTTACCACACTGAAAAAAGCCTCTACTGATGCGGTAACATCTGCTTTATCAACACCAGTTTTATCGGCTATTTCGTTAATGATATCTGCTTTGGTCACGGTTGTATTTGTTTTAAAATTTTAACGGGACGCCAAAGTTAATTTGTGGCCTCAGAATTAAAAATTAATATTGAAAAAATTGATAATCAGGGGGATGGATCATCGGTATTTCTCTAAAAAAGTCGTTGAGTGGTATGAAGAAAACAAGCGAATCCTGCCTTGGCGCAATACAAAAGACCCATATAAGGTCTGGCTCTCCGAGATCATTTTGCAACAAACACGCGTAAGCCAGGGGCTCCCTTATTATAAGAGTTTTGTCAGGGAATTCCCCACCGTACACGATTTGGCATCAGCCCCGGTGCAAAAAGTGCTTCGGCTTTGGCAAGGGCTTGGCTACTACAGCCGCGCACGCAACCTGCATAAAGCAGCCAAAGAACTATCGAAAAAATTCAACGGAAAATTTCCGTCTTCATTTGTTGCATTGAAACAATTGCCGGGCATTGGCGATTACACCGCAGCAGCCATTGCATCCTTTTCGTTTGGTGAAGCCGTTGCCGTTGTGGATGGCAACGTGTTTCGTGTTTTGTCACGGATATTTGGTGTGGATACACCTATCAACACACCAGCTGGAAAAAAATATTTTTCTGAACTGGCAAACTCCTTAATTGATAAAAATGATCCGGCCACTTTTAATCAAGCCATTATGGAGTTTGGTGCGTTGCACTGCACACCAAAAAATCCAACGTGCGATACCTGTGTGTTTCAGTCCGCTTGCATGGCGTACAAACACGAATCGCAACAGCTGCTTCCGGTTAAACTGGCCATGAAGAAAAGCAGAAAGCGGTACTTCAATTATTATGTAGTCAAATCAAAGCAATCTTTGCTGATGAACTCCCGCAACGGCAAAGACATCTGGACGGGGCTTTACGATTTTTACCTGATCGAAAACACCAAAGCATCCAAACCTGAAAAAGCACTTGATGAGAATGCATTTTTGAAAAGCTTGAAATCAAAAATTGCCTCCACCGAGTTGTCTAAAACATATAAACACATCCTCAGCCACCAAACTATTTTTGCCCGCTTTACGCTGATTACGCTTAAAAACAAACCCAATTCCCTGCCCGAAAACACGCGGTTTTACTCTATTAATAAGGTGGCCGAATTACCCAAACCGGTGCTCATAAGCCGTTTTCTGCAGGATTTCAGCCTTTTATAGTTGCGCCAATCTTGGTACTTTTGTGAAGGTTAAGGGTCATTGCACTGGCATTATAACACCGCTTTTGCAATGACTTCTTTCATTACAGGACTTTAATAAAAGTGAATAAAAAATGTCGGGCGTAAACAAAGTAATTCTTATTGGCCGCTTAGGTCGCGATCCTGAAATCAGAAACCTGGAGAGTGGTGTTGCTGTAGCTAACTTCACCATGGCCACTTCTGAAACCTATCGCGACAGAACCACCAATGAAAAAAAGGAAGTTACCGAGTGGCACAACATTGTGTTGTGGCGTGGCCTGGCTGAAATCGCTCAAAAATATTTACACAAAGGCGATATGGTGTACATTGAAGGAAAACTCCGCACCCGTTCATGGGAGAAAGAAGGCGTTACCCGTTACACCACCGAAATAGTTGCCGATAACATGACCATGCTTTCTCCGAAAGCATCGGGTGGTGGTTCGGGCAATGACTCCGGATATGCATCCGCCAATAAGGGAAGTGGCCCTGAAAATCTGCCTGCTGAAACAGGTGGCTCTGATGATCTGCCCTTCTGATGTTTCACTAAAGCTATACCTGCTTGGACGAGCCTCCCAGTTACGCGTTACTTCAACTTTTCTCCGGCATCGGCCCGATGCACCTGATCAGCTTTGCTGTGATCGTGGTGTTGTTGATTTTTTCCGGTTTAATTTCCGGATCGGAAGTGGCATTCTTTTCACTTAAACCTGAAGACCTTGAACGCTGCCGCAACAGTCGCGAAAAAAGTGATAAGACCATTATTGAATTATTAAGCAAACCCAGGTTATTACTCGCCACCATCCTCATCATGAACAACACGGTGAATGTAGGCGTGGTGACCATCTCCACTTTTTTGATGTGGGAACTTTCCGGCACCAGGCGACCGGAAGAATTGATTGTAGGTGTGGTTACATTCGTCATCACCTTCTTTCTTACTTTTTTCGGAGAAATTGTTCCGAAAGTTTATGCAACAAAAAATAACCTTTCGTTTGCACAGCGCATGAGTCGTGTTTGGGTTATTCTTCAAACACTTTGCAGGCCAGTATCCTTTCCGTTAATGAAAATGACGAGCCTGGTTGAAAAGCGCATTGAGAAAAAAGGATATCAAACTACCGTTGAAGAATTAAATCAGGCGTTGGAGTTGGCCACCAGCACCGATGAAACAACCGATGAAGAAAAAGAAATTTTACGTGGCATTGTAAACTTTGGTACGCTCAGCGTGAAGCAGGTGATGCGCTCGCGTGTGGACATATCGGCTGTTGATGTTGAGCTTACGTTTCACGAGTTGATGGATTTCATCAATAAGTCTGGGTTTTCGCGCTTGCCTGTTTACCGCGAATCGCTCGACAAGATTGAGGGCTTGCTCTATATTAAAGATTTGCTTCCCTACATTGATCAGGGTGAGTCGTTTGGGTGGCAAAAACTTTTGCGCACCCCTTTCTTCATTCCAGAAACCAAAAAAGTTGATTCGTTGCTGAAGGATTTTCAAGAAAAGCGCGTGCACATTGCCGTAGTGGTAGATGAATATGGCGGAACCTCCGGCATCATTACATTAGAAGATGTGATTGAAGAAATTATTGGCGAGATCAATGATGAGTTTGACGAAGCTCGTTTAGCGTATCAGAAAATTGATACGAATACATTTACCTTCGAGGGAAAAATCTCCCTTCATGATTTTTGCAAGGCATTGGATATTGAAACCAATACGTTTGATGAGGTGAAGGGGGAGAGTGAATCGCTTGGAGGTATTATTCTGGAAATCAACAAAGGTTTCCCGAAAGCCGGTGATCAAATAAACTATCAACAATTTACGTTTACCATTGAGGCAGTGGATAAAAGACGGATTAAGCGTGTAAAGGTTCAGGTGCATGAAGAAGAAAAGCATTAAAAGATGGGAAGTGGGCAGTTGGCAGTTAGCAGTTAAATCAGCCTACTGCCTACTGCCTATTGCTTTGTGCCTACTTTTTTTTGGAACTGCTTGTCAGCGCGATTATTTACCAAAACCCGTTGGTTACAACCGACTTATTTTACCTGAACCGGAATATCAACCACTGCCCGATTCACTCCCCTACACGTTTGAGTACTCCAAACACGCGAAAGTTTTGCCTGATACCGCAGGGTTTCATGAACGGTATTGGATTGAAATCTACTATCCACAACTGCAATCGAACGTGCACATTACGTACAAAAAAATTTACAGCAACGAACAATTGTTGCGTGAATTCATGAACGATGCTTACACGCTTACCGCCAAGCATCAGATAAAAGCATACGCGATTGATGAAGTGATCGCCCAAACCTATTCGGGCCGAACCGCCATCATTGCCGAACTTGAAGGCGATGTGCCCAGCCAGATGCAATTCACCATTACCGACTCTACTAAAAACTTTCTTCGCGGAGCGCTTTATTTTAACAGCAAGGTGCACAACGATTCTCTAAAGCCTGCCATCGAATACATGAAGAAAGACATCATGCACATGATCAATACGTTTGATTGGAAGAACAATTAGAAGTTCATAGCTTTCGCGAATGCTAACCTCCAAATGCGCCAAATTCACGCTGCCCCCACAACTCACTTACCTGAACTGCGCCTACATGTCGCCCCTGTTAAAAAATGTTGAAAAGGTGGGTGTACGTGCGGTGCGTAAAAAGCGAAATCCGGTGAACATCACGCAACAGGATTTCTTCACCGAAACCGAACTGCTGCGCAGTGAATATGCAAAACTTATCAACGCTCCAGATCCCAAGCGAATCGTCATCATTCCATCCGTGTCGTATGGAATGGCCAATGTGGTGCGCAACCTGGATATTAAGAAAGGACAACACGTTATAGTGGCGACAGAACAGTTTCCAAGCAACGTGTATCCGTGGCAACGGTTGTGCGAAGAGGCAGGCGCACAAGTTATAACCATAGCGCCCCCCGATGATTACACAAACCGAGGCAAACGTTGGAATGAAAAAATTCTGGAAAGCATAAACGCGAACACAAAAGCCGTGGCTATCGGGCAAGTGCATTGGGCAGATGGAACACGTTTCGACCTGGAGGCGATTCGTAAACGCACACATGAAGTAGGCGCGTTACTGATCATTGATGGCACACAATCCGTTGGTGCACTTCCGTTCGATGTACAACGCATTCAACCCGATGCACTGATTTGTGCCGGATACAAATGGTTACTCGGACCGTATTCCATCGGGCTCGCTTACTATGGTCCATACTTCGACAACGGAAAACCTGTTGAAGAAAACTGGATCAACCGGTTAAACAGTGAAGACTTCGCAGGGTTGGTTAATTACCAAAATCAATATCAACCGGGTGCATTGCGTTATGAAGTAGGCGAACACAGTAATTTCATTCTGGTGCCCATGTTGCTGAAAGCCATTCAGCAATTGAATAACTGGGGGCCTGAACGCATTCAGGAATACTGCAAGATTATCGGGCAACCGGTATTACAAAAACTTGCCGAAAAAGGATTTATCATTGAAGATGAAGCCTGGCGTAGTGCACATTTGTTTGGTATTCGACTGCCTGGAAATGTGAATATGGATGATGTGAAAAAATCGCTGTTAAAGAATAAGGTGTACGTTTCCTTCAGGGGAAATGCTATACGTGTGGCCCCTAACGTGTACAACACCCAACAGGATTTTGACAAGCTTTACAAAGCGTTGACAAAAGCGTTGTAATCTTAAGGTTTGTGGTGACAGAAATCCGGTTTGGTGTTCATTTTTTCCGGTTCGGCAAAATGCACGCATCCATACATGTGATTTTAGTAACTTCAATAAAAAATTTCTTATGCGCTTACTCTTATTCTGCTTCATCCTGATCAGCTCTATATCGTTGGCACAGGAAAAACAATACACGTTTGTGTTTCTTCACACCCGCAAGGATAAACCCGAGTTGCCTAAAGAAGAACTCGACAAACTCATGGAAGGACACCTGGCCAATATCAATCGGTTGGCGGCTGAAGGAAAACTGGTTGCTGCCGGACCCTTTGATGGAGGAGGTGGTTTATTTGTTCTCAACACCACATCTATTGACGAAGCCAATTCATGGCTGAGTACCGATCCCGGCATCCAGGCAAACCGCTGGCGGCTTGAAGTGCTTCCGTATACAGGAACAATTTGTCCGCTGAAGGAACCATACGAAATGGTGAGCTATTCGTTCATTCGCTTTAAATCAAACATTCACAAAGAAACCGTTGGTGATTATGCCACGCTGCTAAAAAAGCATGAAGAATATGTGAAACAGTTGACAGCAAACAGTCAGGTTGTTACCCGCGGATCATTTGGTGATCAGGAAGGAAGCATTGTTGTACTGAATGGTGAGGTCCAACCTGAGACGCTTGAGAACGATCCGGCAGTAAAAGGTGGAACGATTGTATTTGAACTAAAAAAGTTGTGGATTGCCAAAGGGTCGTTTTGTGAATAGTCTTATTGCAACGGAAAGGATCTGAACTTCTCCCACACCTGTCCGTTGTGTTTGAGTAACACGAACTCGTTCACTAAAAAATTTCCCTCAAACGTTTTGTCTTTAAATACAGGCCAGGCTTTATAGAAATCCGACTTTCTTAAATCGCGAAACGCAACGGTAAGGTGCGGATGGTACGCATGCTCCTTATAGGTGGCGTTAAACAAGTTTAGATTAATTTTACAAAAACGATTCAGCTCCTGTTGCAACACTAAAAGCGATTCCGATTTTTCTAGAGCAATAAAAATCACACGTGGCTCAAAGCAATCGAAATTTTTTAATCGCAATTCAAATGGTTTGATCGGACATTCTGAAACAAATTCATTCAGCAGACTAATCAACTTTTCTTCCTTTTGTTCCTCCCATTTGAAGGGCATGTGTAAGGTGATGTGCGGAGGAGATTTTAACGCTCCCTTGCTCTTATATTGCTCGTAAACATATTGCTTGATCTTCAACGCTTCCTCATAAACCGGTGATGGCGGCACAATGCCTATAAAGTATAATTTCCATTTATCTGCTTTCTTTTCCGGCATTGTAAAGTCTGCGTTATGCGCACCAAGTAAAGATAGGTTTTGGTACCTTATACTTGAAAATCGAATCATCATGAAAAAGTTGCTTTGCCTTTTTGCCTTACTGGCCGTTAACCTGCACGTTGTATTTGCACAGCAGTGGGTCGACTCCCGCGATCGGGAGTTGGTCATCACCGCAGTTAATATTATTCCAATGGATGAAGAGCGTGTACTCACCAATCAAAACGTGATAATTAAAGATGGAAAGATTGCTGCTATTGGAACCAAAGTAAAGTACTCCAAAAACGCCCTGATTATAGATGGCAAGGGCAAATACCTGATGCCCGGTCTGGCTGAAATGCACGCGCACGTTCCGCCAATCGATGACCTCGAACCCATGAAGGAAGTGCTATACCTGTTTGGGGCAAATGGCATCACTACCATTCGCGGCATGTTGGGGCATCCCAAACATTTAGAGCTGCGATCCATGATCAACCGCGGTGAAATTAACGGGCCAACATTCTACACCACTGGCCCATCGCTCAACGGCATCAGTGTGAAAACGGCAGAAGCAGGTGCAGACATGGTGCGCAAACAAAAAGAAGCAGGTTATGATTTTCTCAAACTTCATCCCGGACTAACAAAAGAAACCTTTGGTGCCATCTCCTCTACCGCGAATGAAGTAGGCATTCCGTTCGCGGGCCATGTTTCGTTTGGTGTGGGCGTTTGGCGCGCCATTGATGCCGGTTATTCTTCCATTGACCACCTGGATGGTTTTGTCGAAGCGTTGGTTCCCGGAATCGACACCCTCACCGAACAACAAGCCGGTTTATTCGGCATGTTTGTGGGCCATCGGGCAGATGAATCGGGCATTCCAAAACTGATGCGCGCACTTAAAGAAAAAAATATTTGGGTGGTGCCCACGCAATCACTGGCCGAACGTTGGTTTCTCGCTTCTTATGATCCTGAATTATTCCGCAACGATCCCGACAGCAAATACATGAATCCAAAAACGGTGGATCAGTGGATTCAAAGCAAAAAAAATCTGGTGATTAACCCGAACTATATTCCGGCTAACGTTGAAAAGTTCGTGGCGCTTAGGAGAAAATTAATCAAGGAATGTCAACAGACTGGAGTTGGATTATTGCTTGGTTGCGATGCACCACAGGTATTTAATGTACCGGGCTTTTCTACGCATCATGAATTGGCCTATTTGGTCAACTGCGGACTAACACCTTATGAAGCGTTACGCACAGGTACCGTGAATGTAGCAAAGTACCTGAAGCTGCCTGACACCGGGGTGGTACGTTCAGGAGCTAAAGCCGATTTGATTTTGCTGAATGGTAATCCATTGACAGATATTTCGAATACCAAAAAAATTGAAGGTGTGGTGCTTAATGGGAAGTGGCTATCTAAAAGTGAGCGGGATGCCGGGTTGAAGAAGCAAGAGAAACAATAATTAAATCTCCCCCTTCAACGACTTGCTGATCACCTCGGCTTTGCTGTGGACGTGCAGTTTTCGATAAATGTTTTTAATGTGAAACCGCACCGTTTCCAATGATATACTCATGCGGTCGGCTATAAGCTTATAACTAAGGCCATCCACCAGCCCAATCACAATTTCCTTCTCCTTTTCGGATAGGGGCGATGTTACTTTTTTCCTTTCTGTGCTGAAAAAATCAATCACCTTACGGGCAATCTGTGGCGACATGGGTGAGCCGCCACGTGTCAGCAATTCAATGCCTTCTTTTATCTCCTCAAGTGGTGTGTTTTTTAGCAGGTATCCCGTAGCGCCCGCACAGAGCGATTGAAAAATTTTATCGGCATCGTTGTACACGGTGAGCATGATGATGTCAACATCCGGGTAATCCTGCTTAATCAATTTCATGCCATCAATACCCGACATGCCCGGCAACCCGATGTCCATTAACAGCACATCGGGTTGATTCTCGGGTGAAAGGGCTTTGCGAAAACTCTCAACGGAATTATTAACCATTGTACATGAAAATCCGGGCTGCCGATCGAGGTACTGCTGCAACAGTCCTCGTATCTGGTTATCGTCTTCAATAATGCCGACAAGAATCATGGATTACTCTTTCACAACGTAAATCAAAGATAGCTTAAAGCCCTGGTTCTTTAGGTCATAGGTAACATTGGCTCCGTTTTCCGCATATTGACCAATTTTCATCAGTCCATGTTGATAAAGCAGTTGAACTGCCAGCTTGTTTGTAACTGAAAATACAGGCCCAATATTCAAGCACATGTCCAGTCCCTTGTAGTCATCTTTTGCATCTTCTGTGGCAGGTAATTCAAAGTTATCCTGCACTTCCTGACTGTTTTTAACTTTAGCGCTAGCCAACATACTGATTTGCGTTCCTGCCTGAACTCCAATTTTGTCAGTTAATGCATACTGAATTGACAAAGGGATGTCAATGTAGCTTAATACTTTTTTGTATTGGGCGGTAAATTCTCCTTGCTGTCCAAATGTGGCTCCCTCATACATTGCTCCTTTTACTGAATATTGCACACCAGAAACCGCACTCAATTTATCATTGAACGGATATTGAATAACAAGCCCACCATGAAAACGAATGGCCATTTTTGGCTTCTCGCCAACAGAGCCCCAGTCTTCCGCATCACCACCAATAAAATTTGTGAAACTTGGGCCCGCAACCACACTGATTTTAACCTGGGCAAAAGCCGCAGTACCGAAGAGCAACAGAATTACGAAGGGTAGGATTACTTCTTTTTTCATAGCTGTTAATTTTTAAATAAAATTCCAGCTATCTAAACCCTGGTTCAACCCCATAAACAGGGGGGCTAGGTAAGCGTTTGCCTTGTTAACCGAATGGACGTTCCGTTTATGTTTTCAATAGTTAAGTCTGCTTGAATGTCTGCTGCACGCTTACGCATACTGCGCAGCCCATTGCCGCGGCTATCGTTTGCTTCCTCTATGCCAACACCATCATCTGAAATGCGCATGATTAAATTATCCGAATAACTTTCAATCGAAATGCTTACATGTGAAGCCTGTGCATGTTTCACAATGTTGTGCAGCGCCTCCTTAAAAATCAAATACATATTCTGTTTTAGTTGAGGCGAAAGAATAATGCTGTCGTCCTTCACATTGATTTTGAAATTAAACTCAATACTTTTAGGTGGGAGTAGTTGACCTGCTATATCTTTCATGCGCAACAGTAAATCGCCCAGTTTATCGCTTCGGTTATCGATTGACCAAACAATATCACTCATGGTGCTAACTACCTCACGGCTTGTCTCCCGAATATTTTTGAGGTAGTCATATTTTTGTTTTTCTTCTGCTTCGTTGTTGAGCAAATCGGCATATATGGAAATGCGTGTGAGGTTTGATCCTACTTCATCGTGAAGATCGCTGGCGATTTTGGTTCGAAGACGTTCGAGTTGAAGTTTTTGATTTACACGGTATTGGTGAGCTGCATAAAGCGAGGTGATCATCAATGCTGCAACCACAGCCATAAACCACCAGGTTCTCCAAAACGGTGGCAGCACTTCAATTTCAATTGATGCGGTTTTATTGTTCCATTGTTTTGGGCTCGTAGTTGCCGTTACTTCCAGCGTGTAGCTACCTGGATTTAAACTGGTAAAACTTACGAAGTTTGTCGTTCCGCTCTCAATCCACTCATCATTAAATCCCTTCAGCCTGTACCTGTAATTGACTTGTTGGGGATTTTCGAAAAAAAGAGCAGAAAAACCCAGGCTGAAAAAATTTTCTGACGGCCCTAATTTAATTTTTGGCGTATACGCGATATGTTGATCCAGCCCATTTCTCTTTGCTGAGGAGTCTGAACCAATCGGCACTTCATGATTGAAGATCTTCAGTGAAGTAAATTTCACATCAACTATTTCTTCCTGTCCCTCATCCAATGTCAGTGGATCGAACCAAACCAGGCTGTTGTTTGATTTGATATAGATTCTCCCTTGTCTGTCTGTGGCCATCCCGAATTGAAGGCCGTAATCTACATTCAACTGCTGAGCCCCATTAAAAACCCGCTCTTGCTTACTTCTTGTATTATACCGGATCAGGTTTTCGTCCGCGGTTATCCAAAGCACTTCATTACGATCCATAACCAAATCACTAAACCGAGCGGTGTGGTGACTCCCATCATAAAGCAACTTGGTTCTTAACGAATCACCCGGTCGGTATTCAGCTGCGTATACCTGATTTCCTGTCAATAGTAATTGGGCCTCCTTTGCAGGTGATGCAAATGCCTCCGCACCATCATCTACAAAAACCGTGTACACCTGCTCCTCCCCTTTTGATAGCTTTTGAAATGTGCCTGTTTGCTTATCAAAAATTACAGCGCCATGATTCGTCTCGAATAGAATATTCTCTTCAAACTTTCTGATTCTTTTAACGGAGTGAAAACTGATTCCCATCTTCCACAACGAGTCAGCATTAAAATGGAGATATTTTTTTGTCTCCATGTTGTAAAGCGTAAGGGGCGTTCGATACGCAGTGATCCAAACTCTTTCATCATCAACCAAAAGGCCTGATATGGCATTGTTCAGAATTTCTCTCTTACCACTTTTATATTGAAGATGATCGAACTTCTCTTTTGCCGGATCATATACGGCTACACCGCCTCCTTCCAAACCAACCCAGACTCTTCCATACTTATCGCCATCGATAGCAATTACTGCATTGTGTGCGATACTTCCGGGTCTGTCAGGATCGTGAACAAAGCGAGTTGCAAAACCTGTTTTTAAATTCAAGCGGTTAAGACCGGTTCCGTTAAAACCAATCCAGATGATTGAATCACTTTCGGCATAAACAGCACGCGGAAGCCCCTTGGAGATTGACGTTGGATCTTTTGAATGATGAACAATGTGATGAAAATTCTGCGGCTTTGTTCGTAACAAGTAAAGTCCGGTTTCCGCTGTAACAACCCAAAGCAGTCCTTCACGATCCAGGTAGATACCGGGTATATTATCAGAGCCGACCGACATCGGGTCGGCAGGATCGTGATACCAATGTTGAAAGGTGCGATCATCCAGATCATAAAAATTCAATCCGCCTCCGTAGGTACTTATCCACAACCCATTGTAGCGTTTTTCATAGATGACGCTGAAAATGGAATTATTGGAAAGGCTATTGCTATTGCGCGGGTCATGCAACACGTGCTCATGCTTGCCATCTGAAAAGCTCAACATGTGAAGGCCTCCGTACGTGCCAATGAAAAGTTTATCACTCAGGCTATCGTATGCGAGTGAACGGATTACCCGATATTGATATGTGTCAGCAATGTTCCGGTTAGTTAACGCTACAAAATCAAAGTCATCGGTTTCTTCATTGTATCGGTGAAGACCTGCCGTTGTACCAACCCAAAGTTTTCCACGCTTGTCGTAGGTTATGGCTGTAACGAAATTATCCCGCAGGCTTTTGGGATTAGCCGGATCGTTCCTGTGCCAACGAATCGACTTGGTTTTTAAATCAACATATGCAAGCCCCTGGCCCAAATGCGCCACCCAAAATCTATTTTCACCAGCAAGTCGCAACTCTCTGGCTGAGGTCCCCAATAACGTACTGCTATCATTTATCTGTTTGAATTTATCTCTCAGCCGATCGTATTGAAGAATTTTTCCCTTTGAGGTAATGGTGTAAAGATTTTTTGACGCGTCTTCAAAAACAATCCGGCCTATCGGGCGCTCTTTGGTTTCAGCATGCAATTCCTTTCCTGCGTATAGTATAGCATTCGAGGCATCGTACCTAACCAAACCGTTCTCTGTTGCCGACCAAATATACCCTTCGCTGTCTTTAAGAATCGAAAACAAGTTGCCGTGATGTGGCAGCGTGATCTGATCGATTTTTCTGAACCGTGTTGAAAATTGCTGCCCTTGTGCAGAAAGAATAACCAACAGTAAAAAAATAAGGATCAGCCGGGGAATCATGCTATGAAGTTAAGCAAAGCCCGCGACAGTTAAATTGAGCTAAACATGCTTCCTCAAAATATTCACTATCTGCTGTAAATACCCGCCCCCAAACAAATTTACATGCACCAGCAACGGGTACAGGTTGTAGAGATTAGCACGGGAAGCAAATCCTTTCGCAACCGGAAAAGCTTCGTGATAAGCCTGATAAAATTCAGGCTCAAACCCACCAAACAATTGCGTAAAGGCCAGCTCGGCTTCGCGATGGCCGTAGTATACAGCCGGATCGATAAGGGTTGGTTCACCCTTTTCATTTACCATTACATTGCCATTCCACAAATCACCATGAAGTAAGGTCGGCTTTTCCTGCGGAAGTAAATCCGGAAGTTTTTTATACAACACATCAAATTGCTTGCGAATGTCTGATGTGATTTTTCTGTTTTGCGCTGCTATTGATAGTTGTGCTTCCAACCTGTGCTGAATAAAAAACTCAATCCAATTTTCTTTCTGTTTATTTTTTTGACTCAACGACCCGATGTAGTTGTCGTGATCCAAACCAAAATGGGTGTTGGTATTTCGATGCAGGTTTGCCAATTGCTCTCCCAACAACAACCAATAATCTTTTGCACGCCTGCCAGACTTTACAAACGACAGGATGATGAACTGAAGATTATCTGTCTCACCAACATGAATAACTTCCGGAACATCGATGCAGTTTGTGCCTCCTAGTAATTTCAATCCCCTGCTTTCCTTCTCAAACATCCCCACCCTGATTAATGCATCCACCCGATGCCGGATGAAAGGCTTTAACCGACCAGGAAAGTTTTTCTGTAATGTGTTGTTGAAGTGTATTTGGAACCGAGCTCACGTACCAAAGATGGCATAAAATTATTGCTCCTGAATTAATTCAAGTACGAGTTGGCCTCCTGACACAGGGTTGACAGTCATGAATTATACTTTTATGAGTACCTTCATAACACACAAACCACATAGGCACATGGGTCACATAGTTATAGAATTACGTGTCTATGCAGTTCAAAAAAATGAAACCCTCGAAAAAATCCGTTGATGAAATTATTGCCGACCTGCCCAAGCACGAACAGGTGGTGGTGAAACGATTGCGTTCACTCATTCTGGAATGCCTGCCGAAAGCCACAGAGAAAAACAGTTACGGAGTTCCTTTCTACACACGCAACCGCATGATCTGCCTCATCTGGCCGCCCAGCATTTATTGGGGTCCGAAGAAAAGTGACTACCAAGAAAAAGGTGTCACCCTTGGTTTTTGTCAGGGCAATTTGTTTGCCAATGAAGATGGTGCCTTATTGGCCGAAGGCCGTAAGCAGGTTTACTGCATGTACTTCCATCGGGTTGATGAAATCAATGAAGAACAAATTCGTGCGCTGTTGTTCGAAGCTGATCTGATTGATCAGCAGTTTAGGAAACCTAACAGAAATCGGGGTAGAAAATCGACACCAAAAACTGATTAAATTTGTTAACTTGTAACACACATTTATACCCGTATGTCAACAGTAGAATTAAGAAAACGGCTAATCGACAAAATCCAAAAGACGCAGGATGAAAGAATTCTGGAAGAGGCTTACCGGCTTTTGGATCTTGAAACCGAGGACATCGAAATCTATCAATTAAATGATGATCAAAAGAAAGCCATTAATGAAGCGAGACAACAAATCAAAAACGGACAATTTCTAACAGAAGAACAAGCCAATAAAGAGATTGATGAATGGCTAAACAAGTAATTTGGTCCACAAGGGCTCAAAATGACAGGAAACAAATTTTAGAATACTGGAGGAGCCGAAACAAATCCAACACCTACAGCAAAAAACTCGATCAAAGGTTCAGAGAGGCAATCAATATCATCAGAGATTATTCTCAAATAGGCAAGCAAACGGATGATCAAAAAGTGAGAATTAAAATTGTAAAGGACTATCTTCTTGTATACGAAGAAACCAGTGATTCAATAATTGTTCTAACAATATGGGATAGCAGACAGGACCCTAAAAAGCTTGAAAAGATTCTGAAGTCATAGAACCCGCCTCTTAAAACGAAACATTAACCTTCACCCCGCCATAAAAACTTCGTCCGGCTGCAACATTGTAAAACCTTCCACCTGCAGCGTTCAAATCGTTACCCAAACTGTAGCGCTCATCCAATACATTTTCTCCGCCTAAATAAATTTCAAATCGCTTGTGCTGATAACCTGCACGCGCACCTAACAGGTAATAACTGTCGGCATAAACACTGTTGGCATCATTCAGCGGTAAAGCATCGGTGTATAAGTTTGTAAGCCGCATGTATACACCAGACCGCAACGTAATATCAACACCCGCGCTCCACACAAACCCAGGTGTGCCCGTTAATTCGTTGCCGGAAAAATCATCCTCGTCTTTGATGTAATCTTTAAAGCGATAGCGGTTCAGTGAATAGTTCGACCAAAAATTTACACCATTAATAAAATTTGTTTCGCTTAAAGCAACAGCATACTGAAGCGCCAATTCAATTCCCTTCTGATCCGTCTTTCCTGCATTCACAAAAAATTCTGCTCCGTCTTCATCGCGCCTGATCACAATGGTTTCCCGTAAATTAAAATCGTAGGCCGTAGCCTCTATGCGTAAACGATTTTCAACCAGCTTCACCCGTAAACCCAATTCATAATTCATGCCGCGTTCAGGTTCAAGCTCACGATTAAAAATTCCATTTGATGCATTAATCTCCGCGAGCGTGGGTGGTGAAAATCCGCTGCTTACGCTTCCAAAAATTCCCAACTGGTTTGTTGGCTTAACCAACATCGCCACGCGCGGCATGAATACCGGATCGTAATTCAATTGCTCCGGTACACTTCCCACATCCGACAAGCGATGAAACTTCAACCGCTGCGCGTTGTAACTCAACCCGGTGGTGAGGTTAACTTTTTTCCAGCGCAATTCAGCCTGACCAAAAACGCTGTACTGCAAAACCGATGCTTCATCATCGGCTAATAACAATCCCTCCGCTCCGTTTATATTTTCGTACGACTTGGTCGGTAAAAATCCCCATTGAAATTCGCCACCACCCAATGCGGAAATTTGAACATCGTTAACCTGATGATTGAAAACCGTTACCGAACGTGCACCCAAATTTTGTTCGTTGCGATGATCGAAATTTCGAATGGCTGCATTTTCAAATTTTACCAGGTTGCCATACACGCCTGTTTTGTTCTGTAATTTTTTTGAAAACCGATACTCATGACTCACGCCTGTATAAAACGACTGTAAATGAACCCGCGCATTCTGCTGAACCGCTCCGGGAAACATCGCTGTTGCCGGTCGCGCCTGGCGCGGGTTATCCTTGAATTCATTCAACGTTAACCCACCCGGAGTTTCATAAAACAAATCGCTGTAAAAGATGAACGTCTTCAAACTTTGATCTTCCGAAAGATCAACCTGAAAGGCGTGGTTCACCACATCACGCGACATGCGTGTGTGATCGCGGTAGCCATCGGCCTGGTGGTGCAACACCTGCGTATGCTGACTGAATTTTTCTTCTCCGGTTTCAACTGAAAATGAAAACAACTCATTGCCAAACGAACCGAGTTGCAAGCCAGCATGAAGCGCATTGCCCGTTTTTGGTTTAATGCTTTCCAGCAACAACACGCCACCTGTGCCTGCTCCGTACAAACTGGAGCCCGGTCCTTTAATAATTTCCATCGAGCCGATCATGGCCGGATCGAGTTGGTTGAAGTATGTGTTGCCTCCCGGATCGGTAAGCGGTAACTCATTCCAATACACTTTTACATTGCGCACACCGAAGGGCGAACGCAGCGTACTGCCGCGAATGGAAATTCTGTAGCTGCCCGGTGAACGTTCTTCCAGGCGTGCACCCGGAATGGTATTCACCGCCTGCACAAACGTACCCGCAGCAAAACGTTGCAAGTCAACCGGGCCGATCTTGTTCACCGTGGCGGGCACGTCATCCAACGAGCGGTTGTAAGCATATGCACGAATCACCACCTCGCTGAGTTGGCGAACCGAATCCGCATCTTGCGCATGCAAAACAACACCCGAAAACAAGGTGAAGGTTACGATCAGTAACCTGATGATGATGATGTTACTCGCCCGCACAACCAAACAACATTTTACAATTGTGGATAATCGCCCAATAACCTGTAATACAAGCAAATACACAAGATTTATCGGGGTATTTTCATAAAAAATGCCGATCTTCGCGGCCATCGAACTTATTCTCCCCTGAATAGGTTATAAAAGTGTCTTTTTGAGCTAAAAACAAATAATCAACATAAAAAATGGGAAGACCTCCAATACTGCCAAAGAAGAAAAAAGACGGATTTTACATTGAAATTCGTAACAAAGGATCAAAATCATCCGGAACTATCATTATCCGCGATACGCGTGAAGCCATGATGCAGGCCGCACGTATGTATGAAATCAGCAAAGACGTTACCATCCTTGGTGAACACCGCGATGGCAAGCGTGTGGAAGAATCCAAAAAGAAAAGTTCTGCAAAAGTAAAGTAAGGGGCAGCAGCCCCTTTTTTCTTGCTGAATCCTTTCAAGAAAAACCATGCGCTTCATTTTCTGGCTTTTCCTGTCAATCGGATTTGCTGCCTGTGCCCAGCAAAAAGATCGACCCTATGTCATCCTCATTTCGTTTGATGGCTTCCGTAACGATTACGTTACCAAATACAACCTGCCGAACTTTAAACAGTTCATTAAAAACGGTGCCGCTGCCGAAGGCTTGATTCCGTCCTTTCCGAGCAAGACATTTCCGAATCACTACACACTCGTTACCGGGTTATACCCCGGGCATCACGGACTGGTCGATAATTATTTTTACGACAAGGAGCTTGCACTCGCCTATACCATGCGCAACCGCGACATGGTGGAGAACCCGAAATTTTACGGAGGTACACCGCTGTGGCAACTGGCGCAACAACAAGGTTTAAAATCTGCTTCCTGTTTTTGGGTTGGATCGGAAGCCCCCGTGCAGGGCGAGTTTCCAACATATTACTTTAAGTACAACGAAAGCATGCCGAACACAAAACGTGTTGAGCAGGTGATCGATTGGTTGAAACTGCCGAAGAAAGAACGGCCACAATTTATCTCGCTGTATTTTTCGTTGGTGGATTCGGAAGGACACAGCACCGGGCCCAACTCGGAAGAGCTGAAGAACACCGTGCTGGAAGCCGACAGTTTACTCGGTTACCTGATGCAGGGATTAAAGAAAATAAAACTTCCGGTCAATGTTATCCTCGTTTCCGATCATGGCATGTATGAGCTGGAACAGAAAGAAGAGACATACATTACGTTAAGCAAAATTTTAAACATGGCCGACACTACGGTGCGCATTGTGAATGGTGGCACACAGGCGCATTTGTATACAACTCAGGTTGACTCGCTTTACAATGCCCTGAAAGCGGTGGAGGAAAACTTTGTGGTGTTCAGGCGTGAAGATTTTCCTGCGCGATGGAATTACAACCACATGCGCGTGGGCGATGTGATGCTGGTAGCCAACCCCGGCCACTACATTCAAATTAACAGCCGCAACTTTGGCCGCCTGCAATCACCGGTGTTTGGTGTGCACGGCTACGACCCCGATGAAGTACCTGAGATGCAAGGCATTTTTTATGCACACGGTCCGAATGTAAAGGCCGGCACAACCGTACCTGCTTTTAAAAATGTGCATGTGTATCCATTTATTGCTTTGTTATTGGGGTTAACGCCACCCAAAACGGATGGCGATGCAAACGTGCTGCAGCCGGTTTATAAAAAGTAAATCCGACACATTCGGATTATCGCTAACTTTGATCATGCGCAAAGCAAGCACTCCACTAATTTCATTTTTATTACTCTTGCTATCCGTATTGGCATTTGCCCAGCAAGTGGCCGACACGGTATACAATCCAATCATTTCAAATCCGGTTTATGCAAAAGCCCAAGGCCCAATTGTATTAATCGATGAGGCGCATGGTAACTTTCATACATTAAGCAGAAGATATAAACCATTTGCCCGGCTACTTGAAAAAGATGGTTACGTTGTGAGGGCTTCTGCAGAACCTTTTACAACCGATCAATTGCGTACCGGAAAAATTCTTGTTATCGCGAACGCCTTACATGTAGATAATCAACAACGCTGGACACTACCCACGCCATCAGCCTTTACAGAAACTGAAATTGACGTTGTAAACAATTGGGTAAAAGAAGGTGGTAGTCTTTTTTTGATTGCTGACCACATGCCGTTTCCGGGTGCTGCAGAAGCATTAGCCGCATCGTTCGGGTTTAAATTTTACAATGGCTTTGCCATGAAGAACGGTGGAGGAAAAGATATTTTCTCTATTGGAAAAGGATTAACCGAAAGCGTGATCACAAATGGAAGAGACAAAAAGGAGGCTGTTACATCACTGCAAAGTTTTACCGGGCAGGCATTTGAAATACCCGATGGTGCCCACGCCATTATAACACTGAATTCAACGTACCGGATGCTGATGCCCCAAACTGCCTGGGAGTTTACTAAAGACACACCCGCTATCCCGGCCGAAAACCTGGTACAGGGAGCGTACATGAACTATGGAAAAGGACGGGTTGTCATTTTTGGTGAAGCTGCCATGTTTACCGCGCAACGGCAGGGGAAAAACAAAGCAGGGATGAATCAGGAAAGTGCCGCTCAAAATTTTCAGTTCCTGCTAAACGTTATGCATTGGCTTGACGGCATCCTTGATTAAGGTTAACTCATTGAGTAAACACCGGTTGATACGCTGAGTTGGGAAATTTGGATTTGAAATCCATAATCAACTCCTCTGATTTCTCTTTATCATGATTATCCTTTATCATCAACGCAATACTTTTCGCTGCATACAATTCTGCCAGATCACCTGAAAGAATACTTATCGCAGATTTGTATTTGTCCTCCGACAACTTATGATATCTTATGAATTGATTATTTGAAAAGTTTAACTGGTAATTTGTCAGCAGTTCGGCATAAACAAACGCTGCCCTGTCGTAAGCTCTCAGGGTTTCAAATTGTATTCCGGCTGTATGAAGATTCTGATAAGCCTGAAACGGTTTTCCTTCCTGAAAGAAAAGTCTTACAGCAAGGCTATCAACACGGTTTAGTACATTGCTGATCAACTGAAAAGTTGTTGCCTTATTATCATTAGTCAGGTAATTAACAAACTCCTTACTTACTGTTTTCTGGTCATCAATCTTTTGTTGATACTTTCCTCTTTCCTTTTCAGCTTTCTTTATAACTTTCTCAGGCGCTCTTTTTTTGTAATCTCCGCCCCATCCAAAAAAAGCATAAGGCCACGAACCTCTTTTCGTATTAGATTCCCATCTGTATTGCGCTAGGAAAATATTTTCTACAGATCTGTCGCCTGTATATTTAGATGTGCTTTGCCCCATTTTTTTATCAAAAATCAATTGAACGTGAATACTGTCACCTGGGTGAATAAAAACTTCTGCTACCCGTTGATAATATCCATAACAGTTAAAGGCGTAAAATCCTTTGTAGTTCAATAGTTTTTGAAACGCTATCGTTGTCCAGATCGGCAATGTGTCAGCATCAGTATAAAGTCTATACAATTGCGGCTTATCAATATTTAATTCAAACCGAAATGAATTATTAGTGACTTCATAGACCAATGTTTCCGGGGTAGTGGGTAATGTATAGTCAACTTTGGTTAAATAAACAGTTGTTGCCTTCTCTTCAGGAATACCCACCACAATCGTTGGTTTTTTCTGAGCGAGTACATTTAGTTGAAAAATTGCACATGCTATAACAAGGACAGTTTTGATTTTGGCTTTCATGGTTCTCTAAGTATTTTTTCCATCTTCTTTCCCTTTGCCAGCTCATCCACCAGCTTATCTAAATACCGTACCTTTTGCGTGAGCGGGTTTTCAATTTCCTCCACCCGATAACCACAGATGACACCCGTAATGAGGTTTGCGTTCGGGTTTAGTTTTGCTTGTTGAAAGAAGACTTCAAACGTTGCCTTCTTTTCTATCAGCTCCTGTAGCTTCTTGTTATCAAAACCCGTTAGCCAGGCTATTACCTCGTGCAGCTCCTCTTTCGTTCTGCCCTTGCGCTCCACTTTGGTAACGTAGTGCGGGTATACGGAAGCGAACGTCATGGTTGCAATGCGTTCATCGTGTGAGGCGGTGGCTTTCATGGTTCCTGGTTTTCTACTTTCTGATCATATTCAAAATTAAAAGTTGAGTTCAAATTCCTCAACGTCCCTGCTTGTAGCAGGCAAGCTCTTACGGGTGACGTTGAGGGGGTTTAACAACTAGAAATTTACAATCAATTCTTTTATACAATCTTTTTTATCCAAGACCGCTACACTAGGGTTTGAGTCATCACGAGAAGGTAGGCTTCCGAAATTTATTGGCACATTCGACACCTTACTAAGACCAATTGCCCTGTTTCTTTTAATAAAGACTAAATAACTAAAGCCGTCAGAGTAACGGATATCTTTGATTTTTGGTTTGATAGCTGAATAATTTACAAGGTTCAGCAAAGCTGATTGCCTCGAAACAGATACATAAGGCTTAATGATTAACAATGAGTCCCAATCTGCTTCAATAATATGACAGATGTTTACCTGAACAACGGTATCAGATGAGTCAAATCTGATTTTTTCAAGAAAGGAATCTAATGAGTATTCAGGAATTGGTTTATCATTACAATTCACAAGAATGGAACCAATGCAACAAAAGGCAATAAAGAAATATTGAGAATTGAGTTTCATGCTTAGGTATTTGATGGAACGACTACACCATTTATGATTATTTTTTCCTCGCAGAGTCTCCCACAGGGGACTCTGCGAACGGCTCATTCAAATTTACATCTTTTAACGCTGCATAACTCACAACTTCATATGCACCCTGCTCACCGAACATATAGAATTTGGCTGAACTGTGTGGATAATCCCACGGCTGCTCTGCCAGATTCCATTTTCCCCGGCACGGGTTTTCATGAATATAATTCAGCTTCTGTTCTGTAAAATCATCCGCGTGACACACTTTCCAATCAAATGAGGGTTCGAACACCTCGTGAAGTTTGCCTCGCTTACGATCAGTGTTGTTAACATACGATTCCAATTCAAGAAGCAGGTTCTTCTCTCCGCTGATCTTCAGTCGTTCGATAAGTTCATAGGCCATAAACCGCTTTCCATTGCCAACAATCGCGTTGATGGATTTTCCTGAATTACGAAATCCGATTAATGCGTGGAGATGGTTGGGCATAATTACATAACCCAAAATAAAATGTCCTTTGCTCTTCAGGTAATCAAACCATTTGTAAACAACCGCATAACCATCAGCAATGGAGAAGAGGTGATGCCAACCCCGGCAGGTTATTGTAATGAAATACAGGCCACTGTTTGCGTGTATCTGTTTACGTACACTCATGTGATAATAAAAATAACTCTTTATTTATAGGATTGGTGCCCGTGTAGCGCAGAGTCCCTGCGGAGACTCTGCGAAGAAAGAATTGTCTGTGTCGTGTTGGTCTGTGCGGTTGAGTATTTTTTATTTTCAGAAGGGGAGGAGATTTTTTTAATTCAATTTTGTCCGCGTGGGAAAGGTGGAAGCTCTTTTGCAAGCTTTGGTCTGTGCTTGGGATTGTGTGGCTTGCAAATGTGCTTACATCTGTGAGCTGGTTATTCAGTTTTCTTGGCTGATTATGTTTGTCGGAAACCTTGTCATTAATGGTGTCCAAGAAAAAATTAATGATGGTAGAAATTCCTTCATATCCATCAGGGATTTCATGAAGTCCTTTCTTGAATAACCCTTCGCAAAACAATTTCAAGAATAGAGGATTTGAAAATTCAGGATGCAGTAGTGGAATACTTGGCTGTTTAATCTTGTAGTTCTCAAAATATAATTTTGATGCTTCGTATTCATGATTTGCAAAACCATAGTGAGTAATTCTTGTTACTTGTTTTTGTTCCTTGACTACATCAGGTATTAAAAGTTTCTCATAAGAAGTTCTCAAACTAAAAACAACCCCTAAGTTTGGGAATCGTTTTACTGCTGCAATAAAACTTGCCATGTGGTTTTTCCAAATGGCTTTTCCTTCCCCCTCGTTAATCGCATCAATAAAAATTAGAACTCTTGCTCCTGTTGATTCTGCTTTTGAGTTGAGAGCTGCTAAGAAAGTGTCTCGTTTACATTCAATTTGTAGAAGCTTTAAGATTTGACTCCACGGGTCTTCGGTTGTTGAGAATTGTTGCCCAAGTAGAAGAATCGTAAACTGATTTCTTGCCTCTCTCTTTTTTGCAACATCTGCTAACAAGTGAGATTTACCAATGCCAGCTTCACCTTTTAGAATAAGAAACGGATTGTTTGATAAACTGACAACTGAGCCGCGAAGAAAATCTGTAAAGTCATAAATTGAACCGCTTAACTTTCTGAAATACTCAATGTCCCAACCATAACTATTTGTTTCGCTTACATATTCTTTTTTACTTTTTGTTTCTGCTTCCTTTTTTGAATCAAGTTCATAAAACTTGTAAATCAAATTTTCAATTACCTCTTTGCATGATTCCAAAACAGTCGACAGTTCCTCATGCTGAATGATACTGATTTCTTCAAAGTCAATTTGCTCACAAGATTGTCGGAACTGATTAATTAAGGTATCTATTTTTAGAACCGAATCTTTTACCTCATCGGCTTTTACATGCGAAACTGCTTTGTTGTAATTCTTTAGTAAATCTCCAAGATGTGATAAGAATTGTCTTTTAAAATATTCATCTCTTGAAAGCCCTTCAAAAACTTTTGCTATTGGTAAATCAAAATTTATTTCGGGAGTATAGCGTTTACCAAGATTGAGAATGCTTTCTTCAAGTTTTTGTTTAAACCAGTTGTCAGAAAACTCTTCCTGTCCAAACCAGTAACGAAGTTTACCTTCGTTTTCAGGTTTGTTTAAGCGGTCAAACAATTCCGAGTTTCCCCAATACTCAAATTCTATTTTTCTTCCGCTCGCTGCTGAAAATGCCTCCCAGTCTGCAACTTTTTCTTTCCATACATCCATGAAGTGTTTAACCACAGTTCCTTTCTTTGTAACAATCCTCGGGTCTTGTCTGTCAAGAGGAGTGCATACAAAGTATTTCTTGAGATTTGGATGTTTTGCAAAAGCGGTCTTAAATGAATCTTCAATCTGTGTCCATTGAGAATCTCCCATTGAAGAAAAATATTTGGCTTGCCATCCATATTCATCACCATTTTTCAAAATGCAGTATGCTTCAACACCACCATCAGGTGCGGCAACTCTGATAAACTGTTGTTTGTCCTTTACACTCTCAGCTCTTGCTAATTGACAAACAAGTTCCTCAAAGCCATTTTTTATATCACCATTAAAAGGTCTTAATTTTATCCAGTCAATATTCATTTTCTAAATGTCGTTAATTGTGTGTGGGCAAAAAACGGCTCTTTGGCTTTTGCCTGTCGGGTTGGCTTGTACGGTTGGGGCAAAAGACCATGTGCCGTTTGTGGGTTGGCATAAAATTGAATTAAAAAAATGTGCGGTGGGGAAAATAAAAAATACAGAAGCGTTGGCAACGAGTGTCGTCTTAATCGTTGTCTATTTGCTATATGCTCTGTATGTTGGTCACCTGGCAAAATGGTTTACTTTTTTCTCGTTATTGTTAGTCGTTTCATTGTTGTTGTGTCGTCCAATACGCTTGCTGGTAACTACAGTGTATATACATATCTCCTGCACATATCCTGTCCCCTACAGTAGTGTATATACACATGGTGAACTTACAAAAAAGTTTTTTAACGGTGTGTATTGGTAGGAGTAACTCCTATGCGCGCTTGAGAATTGTGCCGGGAACGAAGCTTGCTTAAGGAAGCCTGTACGCCAACAGCGTTAGCGCCAGGTTTCGGTTGTGTACGGGTAATTCGGGGTTATTGGGTGTGGTGAAGTCTTCTATGCGGGTAAATCCAAAACCCGCATAGTAACTGATCAACGTGGGGTTGGCGGCCCAGGTGTCCATGCGGATGTGGCCCAGGTTTTTTTGTTTGGCGTGGGCTATGGCCCAATCCAAAATAACCCCAAACAGCTTTTGCCCCTTACACGCAGGGTTAACCACAATGCGGTGCAGGTAAAGGGCGTCACCTTTATCTAATTCTCTCCAAATTATTTTATCGGTGTAGCGAACACTGAATACCATGGCTAGGGTTGAGTCAACCACAACCTTGTATTGATTTTTTTGTTCCATGTCATGGATGATCGCCTGCTTGTCGTAGTTACGCCAAACCGGGTAGCCGTTCTTTTCCTGGTACGCAACGGAGTGATCGAACAACGCAAAGATTTGTTCGAGGTCGTGCAGGTTGGTGTGAATAACTTCAATCATCGTAATGAACTGATCTTGCTTTGTAGTCTTTCGTGTCTTTGTGCCCTGGTGGCAACATCTCACTTAATTTATCAGCCACCAAGTCACCAAGACACTATGGCTCACCAAATTTTTTTCCTTTTGCATTGAGGGCTAAATCAATTTCCTTTATCCGCGCCTTCACCAATTTTTCAACCAGTGCTTTCGGCAACAGCTTATCGGGTGTAAACCAAACCACGGTTGTTGAATTTTCATAATTGCGCAAGTCGTGCTTCATGTTTTTGAGCACACGGCCTTCCATAATAAAAAAAGATAAATACCCTTTTGATGCCCGGAAGCCCACCGCACGTTTACCCTTGTAATAGAAAAAGGGCACGCCCCTGCTCAGGCGTTGCTCCGCTTCCGGCATCAGCACTGCGATGTGCTGTCGCAAATATTCCAATGCATTGCGGTCTGCTGCAGCCAAGCCTTTCATGTAGGCATCAACGTCTGCGTGGTTGTGCATCGTTATCCAACTTTGCCGGTCTTCACTTTGCCCGCGCGCTTGTAGGTGGCCATGATAACGCCCGTGGATGTAACCCGGCTCTCGGTTACCGTAAACGCAGCCGGAATGGATCCCTTGTCCAAAATCTTTTTTCCTTTGCCCAACGTTAGCGGGTGAATTTTAAGGCGGAGTTCATCTACCAGGTCATGCTTCAGCAACAGCTGAACAAGTTTGCCGCTGCCCCACACTTGTATGTCTGGCCCTTTAGATTTTTTCAACTTCTTGATGTCGGCCACGGTTTTAATGAACACCGAATTTTTCCAGGTTGATTTCTTCCGCTTTTTTGAAAGCACATATTTTGTGCCCTCGTTAATGCCCGGCCAGAAGTCGGCATGGGTGGGCCAGTAGGCTTCCCAAATTTCAAATGTTTTTCTGCCCAGCAGGTATTCGGCCGGTTGTTCCAATTCTTGCTGCACCACCTGGTCGTAAAGGTCATCACCGTACGGAGCAACCCAGCCTCCATATTTAAATCCGCCCGAAGGATCTTCTTTCGGTGCACCGGGGCCTTGTATTACGCCATCGAGTGTGAGCATGGATAAAACGGTTAATTTTCTCATACCTGTTTGTGTTACCCTACAAATGTCGGTGACCACACGTACGTTGTTACGGTGCAGTTACGACAATTAAGGTGGTGGAATACGAAATGGTTTTAAATGTGTGTTGCCAAACTTTTAACCACATAGACACATAGGGCACATAGCTTTTCTATACTTCTCTAATGTGGATTATATGCCTATGTGTTTTTTTTAGAGCTTCCTCTGGAGAATGATGTTGCGAGGTTTGATACGGTCTTATTTCGGCAACCGACTCTTGATGTATTTGATTTGTCCATTGTGGTTTGACTCGTGCTCGCACACATGAAACCATTTGCAATAATTGTTGGTGGGGCCCCAAAACCAGTTTTCGTCAACCGACAAAAGCCAAGTGTCGTCACGTTTTTAGAATTCACTAATAGTATGCTCCCGTACTTCCTGCAGTGTGCTTAAATAAAAATCGAGGGTGTTGCCTTTTATGATTTTTCTGCCTTCATCGCCCAGGCTCATGGCCACGGAAAATCGCTTTTTGTCTTGCTCGCTCCAGTCGCCCCACTTCTTGCCTTCAAAGGTATGTACCTGGTAAAACCGTTCTGTTGCCGCCAGGTGCAACAGCATGGCGCCAATGGAGTTTGATTCTTCGTCATGCACGTAATCCAGTTGCTCAACCGTCATGTCCTTTACCGGGTATAACATTACGGTTCGCATCCACGTCATCATCGACAGCATGGTGCCAACATGTGGTGAAAATCCTTCTCTTGGGCCAATTACATTTTCACGGTCTTCGGCTGGCCATTCGGCTGCGGTGCTGGTGTGCGGAATGAACGAAAGGCCAAGGGTTCCGGTGGTGAGCATCGCAGTGGATTTAATAAAATCCCTGCGGAGAATTGGGTTTGAGGTTTTCACATAGGAATTGAGTTGGTTTTTTCCGGCTTTAATTGACGCCTTATCTCAACTTCCCGGCCTGCCTTCGCGCACGTTGAGGCATATACACCATGAACTTACAAAAATATTTTATTACTCCCCCTCAGCGTCACCTGCCAAACTTTGGATAACCCACAAGTATTGCAGTTGTACGTAAGCACCAGCTCTGATTGGCTATATTTTGCTCCTCCCTCAGTTGCTGAAATGCATCTTTGTTTTGTTTTAGCCTCACCCCATCTTTCTTCATCGGGTTTCTAAAACCTGAATGGCCCCTCTCCTGTGGAGAGGGGCGGCACAACGCTTGCTAATAGCAAGCCGTTAGTTGGGGTGAGGCTAAAACTAAGGCTATTTTGTGGTGTATGTGAGATGTGGATTACCCTTAGCTGGTGCGCTCAAGCCCAAAACGAATCGCTTCTTCGAGTACATTCATGTTAATGTCTTTCAGTGCTTTTAACTTAATGCAATAACTGGTTACGGTTGCCTTACCTAACTTTTTTCCATAGGTCTTAACCAAATAGTTCTTATCGTCAATGCCCATAATGTAGACCGTAATTCCGGTTGTGTTTGCACTGATACCAATTTGATAAAACTCTCTGGTCTTGCCATCAGCATATTTCAGGTGTTGAAATCCGTATCCAATACTGGGGTTGGAAACCGTTTTACCTGACTCATCCTTGCCATCCAGAAACCATAGTTTACAGGCTGGCTTAATCTGCAATATCAGGTTGTGCAACGCCTGCATGTCAATTCGCTTTTGCGCAGGAAGGCTTTGTAAATACGTGTTTATTTGCTCCTTGATATTCATACGGCAATTTATTTACCGTATAAATTTCGTTCACTTCAATGAGGTTGTTACGGTGCAGTTACGACAATCATAGTGGTGAAATGCGAACGGGTTTTACAGGTGTGTTACCAATCATTGAAGCACATAGGCACATAGCTTATCTAACTTTTCTGTATGGACTATGTGTTTTTTCAGGGTTTGCTCAGCGTCATTCAAACGCCTGTCCTAATATCGCTTTCGCTTGGGGCCTGACCTTGTGTCAAAAAAATTCAACAAAATTATTTCCCTATCTGTCACTCGATAAAAAAGCCTGTTGTGCTTTGTCAACAAAAAGCCACGTATCATTTTTTCCTGATGCTCAAGCGTGCCTAATTCAGGTTGATCAGCAATCAGATCAATAATGTCATACGTTTTCCTAACAAAATTACGGGTGACGTTATGTCCCCATTCTCCCTCTAAATAATCAATGATTTTATTGAACTTGCTGTTAGCCCGTTTTGTCCAAACTACTTTCCTAGCCATTTATCATGCTGTGCTTTGACTTCTTCGTGGGTCAACAGATTTTTTGGATCAAGGCTCTCTTCGTAAGAAAGAAGGAGCTCGTCTTTTTCTTCGGAACTGAGAGCGTCCCAAAGTTTTCCCGTTTGATTGCTATTCAATCGCTTAATTAACTCGAAATAACCTTTTAATACTTCTTCGCTCTCAATTTTATCAATCAACTCGTGAAAGGCTTCCTTTGTCTTCATTTCTCAAATCTTTATATGTGTCAATTTAGTCAAATTTGCAGCGTTTAGAAAATGCACTTTGTACCTGCAGCAAACAAAATTGACTATGTTGGGATTTTGAAGGTTAAACTTTACAAAAACTCCCCCATCACCTCCTCCACCGAACGGCTGCCGGGGAAGAAGGAAACCGTTTTCAGCAATACGCGGTCAACGAGTGTATCGGGGCAGGAAGCTCCGCTGGTGAGTACAATTTTTACTTGCCCTTTGGCAGGAATGAAATTACGGGTGATTTCCTTTCGCTTCTCGTGGTAAATGAAGTGATGAATTTCTTCCGGTGATTTTATTTCGTTTTCGGAGTTGATGAAGTAGGTGGCGAATTTTCGTTCGCACAACTCAACAATGTGCGAAGTATTGGAGCTGTTGTACCCGCCTACCACCAGGGCAAGATCGGCATCGGTTTCGAGCAACTCGTAGGTGGAATCCTGGTTGTCGTTGGTGGCGTAGCATAACGTATCGCGTGTATCGGCTACGTGTTGCTTCAGGTTTTCTTCGCCATATTTTTCAATCATCAGCAAACGAAAATATTCGGCAATGGCTTGGGTCTCAGAAGCGAGCATGGTGGTTTGGTTAACCACACCTACGCGCTGTAAATCGCTTTCCACATTAAAGCCCTCCGAAAATTTTCCAGCAAACTCTTCGTAAAAATCTTCTTTCGGTTTGGCACCGGTAATGTAGGCGCCTAATCGTTTCGCCTCCTCCATGTCGCGTACAATTATCGATGCGCCTGTGCTGGCGCTGTGCGAAAACGTGGCGCGCGTTTCTTCATGTTTCGGTTTGCCGTGAATGATGATGGTGAAATTATCACGCCCCAGTTTTTCAGCCCGGTTCCACACCTTTTCAACAAACGGGCAGGTGGTGTTGTATTTCTGTACATCAACACCTTTGTCGAGCAGTAAGTGTTCAATCTCCAGCGTAGTGCCAAAAGCCGGAACGATTACCACATCGTCTTTGCCGATGTTCTCCCACGGAATAAACTGCGTGCCATCTGTATCCATAATAAACTGAATGCCGCGGCTTTGTAAATCCTGGTTTACTTCCTGGTTGTGGATCATCTGGCTGAGCAGGTAAACATTCTTGCCTGCGTTCTCCTCCAGTGCTTTATAACTTTTTTCAATGGCGTTTTCCACACCATAGCAAAAACCAAAATGGCGGGCAATGTAAAATCCTACGGGCCCGAAATCGAT
The DNA here is from genome assembly GCA_030584025.1 of Cyclobacteriaceae bacterium. Taxonomy (NCBI): domain Bacteria; kingdom Pseudomonadati; phylum Bacteroidota; class Cytophagia; order Cytophagales; family Cyclobacteriaceae; species Cyclobacteriaceae bacterium. The sequence continues at coordinate 3,809,981 of CP129487.1, read as the reverse complement.
GCACACGGGAGCAAAGTCTTGCTTGCGCGGATCTTTTGCTCTGCGGGCTTCCTTTATTTTACCGGTAATAGACGACCGGTAGTAGGCGGGTATGTCAAACTTTTTGATGGCGGTTAGTTTTAGTAAGTGGACTTACGCAAAGATCTAAGAACTGTTGTCAGCCTGAGCTTGTCGAAGGCTATTTCAGGAAGAAAAACCGGTTTCGACAGGCTCAACCTGACAGGTACACTTTAGTTTGCGTAAGTCCGGTTAGTCATGCTAATAACCGCAAAGGTATCAATTAGTTTTATCGGATTCATGTTTACGGGCACAGGTTTATGCTGCGCCCGCAACATAAATCAGCTTATGCAGCTCTTGATAATTTGTCTTCTCGTACCTGCTTCTTCCTCACTTCCTTCGATTCCAGATCGAACGTCATCACTTCCACCACATTGTTTTTCAGGTAGCGCAACACCTCCATCACTTTTCCGTCAATTTTGCTTCGCACACGCTCACCTTTTCTAAACAGTTTTCTCATGTACACTTGGGTTTAGTTCTACATCCTGAACGCATAGTTGAACTCGCGCGGAAAGTCATCGTACGTTCCGGTAAGAATCACAAGTTCACCTGCTTTCTTTTTCTTTATTTCTTCGTTAAACTCTTTAACAGATTTCACGGGCACATCGTTTACTTTGGTTACGATAAATCCTTCGCGGATGTCGGTGCTCCGTGCCAGCTTACCGTTACCTAATTTTTTGATGCGCACTCCGTTTTTAAGATCCAGTTGTTTCAGTTGTTTGGCATCTACTTCTTCCACATCCAGGCCAAGTGCTGCAATGCCGCTGCGCTCTTCCAGCTTCACCACATCTACATTGCCATCGCGGTTTTTCAGTACTACCGGGTAAGTAATTTCTTTTCCCTGACGGTTTACTGTAATCATCACTTTATCGCCCGGCCGATGACGGCCAATGGTTTCGATCAACGCTGAACTTGAGCGAATAGGTGTGTCGTCAATTTTTACCACCACATCATTTTCTTTTATACCTGCAGCTTTGGCCGCGCTCCTGCCATCTTCAGCAAAGCCTGTAATCAAGGCGCCTTCATTTACTTCCAGGTCTAACTGTTTAACCATCTCGCTATTCACACTGCCTACCATTACACCCAACCAACCTCGTTGCACCACACCGAACTTTATCAGGTCTTCTACAATTTTGCTTACGATGTTGGAAGGCACAGCAAACCCGTAACCGGAGTAGGCACCTGTAGGACTGGCAATAGCCGTGTTGATACCGAGCAAGCCACCATTCATGTTCACCAATGCACCACCACTGTTACCGGGGTTGATCGCAGCATCGGTTTGAATGAATGATTCAATCGCGGTGTTTCCCTGCGCCTGCAGTTCTTCCACACTGCGGTTATTATTAATGATGTTGATGTTTCTTCCTTTCGCGCTGATGATACCCGCTGTAACCGTTGATGTTAAGTTAAACGGATTACCAACAGCAAGCACCCACTCGCCTACACGTGCATGATCAGAATCTACAAAGGCAAGAAAAGGCAAATCGGTTTGATTGATTTTAATAAGGGCAAGATCTGTATCCGGATCGGTTCCGATTACTTCTGCTTTGAAAGTACGGTTATCGTTTAAGGTTACATCAACCATATCGGCACCTTGCACCACATGGTTGTTGGTAACGATGTATCCGTTTGCGTTGACAATTACCCCTGAGCCTGAACTCTGGCTCGGGCCGTAGTTACGCGGTATGCCAAAAAATTCGCGGAACGGATCAGCAGAATTATCCTGGCGTGTTATGCGCTGCGTGGAACGGATGTGCACCACAGCCGGTGTTACCTTCTCGGCCACATCGGCAAAACTGGTGGGCACCTCTGATGAGGCTCCGTTGAGATAATTGACTTTCGAAATCGGGGATTCTGAAACGTATTGAATTTTTACCCCTTCATCTTTTTTGAAGTATTCGTAGCCACCGAGGGTAAGTAAGCTTCCCAGAATGGCGGCAAAAAACAGTGTTGCAAATCGCTTCATAGTGTATCTCCTTTAGTTTTGTTCATAGGCAAGCAAAAACCCGGCAAAAAGGCCAAATCAGCACAAAATGCGCTGTTTTTAAGAAATTTTGTCAGCTTTTGATTGTCAAAATGTGCCTGAATCCTGTTCAACGCCTTCTTGTTCTCCGGATATACTATCTACGCATTTCCCGGCAATTTGGTTTGCCTGGGGCTGTTTAAGTCGAGTAATATAGAGCATCTTTGCATGTTATGCAATCACTCCGGCTTGTTGCACTGCTCATTATAAGCTTCCCCGCATTCGCGCAATCGCCCGATCACCCGTTTGCCTGGCTGGAGGGAACCTGGAAACGCCCCGACAAACCAGTGTTTGAAGTCTGGAAAAAGGGCGAAGGAAAAATTTTGCTACAAGGCTTTGCTTTTAGAATTTCACCGGCTGGCGATACGTTAGTAACTGAAGAGATTCAATTCATTCGCGAAGGCGATGCCTATGTTTACATTCCCGATGTGGCTGGTCCGCAAGGGCCGATCCGTTTCAAGCTAACCGCGTTTGATGAAACCGGTTTTGTGGCCGAAAATCCGGAGCATGATTTTCCCAAGATGATTGCTTACAAATACCAACCTCAAACACAACGCCTGATGGCCACCATCTCCGGTGACGGAAAATCCATTCCGTTTCCATTTGAACGCGTCAACCCTCATCAAAAATGATTAGCGGAAAAGTAGTTTTAAAAAAAGGAAGGGAGCAATCTGTGTTGCGCAAGCATCCGTGGATTTTTTCAGGAGGCATTCATCAGCTTGATCCAGGCGTACAGGAAGGTGATTGGGTTGAAGTGTGCGATCATAAAGGATCAACACTTTGCTTTGGTCATTATCAGCAAGGCAGCATTGCCATTCGCATTTTGTTGTTTGGTGCTGATAAGCCAACGGAAAATTTCTGGACAGAAAAAATCAGCAAGGCTTTACAGTTAAGAAAAAGCGTAGGCTTACCTGCTGCACACACCAATGCTTTCCGTTTGATTCACGGAGAAGGTGACGGACTACCGGGGCTGATCATTGATGTGTACGATCGGGTTGCGGTGGTGCAGGCCCACTCATCAGGCATGCACAAAGACAGTGAGCGTATTGCTGAAGCCTTAAAAACTGTTTTGGGTGATAACCTTACTGCCATTTATTATAAGAGTCGTGCTACGTTGCCCGATAAAGTGAGAGCCACACAACAAGATGGTTTTTTATTTGGTGAGATTTCCGGTCAGCAAATTGTTCTTGAACACAATCATAAATTTCTTGTCGATTTTGTGGAAGGACAAAAAACCGGCTTCTTCCTCGACCAGCGTGAAAACCGAAAACTGTTGGGTGAGTTTGCCAACGGAAAAAATGTGTTGAATACCTTTTGCTACACCGGTGGGTTTTCAGTGTACGCATTAAAGGCCGGAGCCAACCTGGTGCATTCCGTTGATGCTTCCGAAAAAGCAATTGACCTCACCCGAAAAAATATTGAACTCAACGGTTTCGATGCAGAACAACACGCCTGTGTCGCTACTGACACATTTGAATTTCTGAAGGGAAAAGAAAATCAATACGACTTAATTATTCTTGATCCACCTGCTTTTGCCAAGCACCGCGATGCGCGCCACCAGGCGGTGAAAGGTTACCAACGCCTGAATGCCGAAGCCATGAAAGTGATTAAAAGCGGTGGCATCATTTTTACGTTCTCCTGCTCACAAGTAGTCGACAAACAATTATTTTACGATACCGTTGCTTCAGCTGCCATTCAAGCCAACCGTGAAGTGAAGGTGTTGCATCTGCTCTCACAGCCTGCCGATCACCCAGTTTCCATGAGCCACCCGGAAGGTGAATATTTGAAGGGGTTAGTGCTTTATGTGGTGTAGAGTTTGAGTGTGGAGTGTTTGGCTATTTTCTCAAAGTCCGTGTCATTATGGACAAGCTTAATATTAAAATGAATGGCGTAAAACGAGATCAAGCAATCATTTGGCTTATTAATAGTAACTCCTCTTTTTCGTATAGATCTATAGAGTTGTGCTGCACCCTCAGCAGCAAAAAATCCATCTAGGTATAAGAAATCAATCGACATCAACAAATCTTTAATCTCAGCAAACCGATATTCATCGCGGACACCTTGCAGAATCTCCTGATATATTGGCGGACAAATTATAACAGGTTTGTCATTTGCTATGTTGCTTTGCAATAGCTCTACATTATTTGTAGACCTACCGTTTAAAAAATCAATCCATATTGATGTGTCGAACAACATCAAAACCTTCCCCTACGCATTTGGTCAAGATCTCCTTCCCACTTAACCTTTCCACGCAAAGCCGCTAATTTCTTCCGTTTAAGAATTCTAAGTCGCTCATGTAATGCATTTTCAATTACCTCTCGCTTTGTCTTTTCTTCGCTTAACTTCATGATCTCCGCTATCAGATCATCGTCAAGCACAACATTTGTTCGAGTTTTTTTCATACACACAAATATACCAAAATTATACACACAACAGAAACTCCAACCAAAATTCCTCCACCTGTGTCTAATGCGTAAACAGAAATCTATGAAACGTTTAAGTCTGACGATTATACTCCTGAGCGCATTAATAGCAACAGCCTTTCAATGCGGCACCGACCCGATGCCTGAAGGTTGTACGGTACCGGCTGTCGTTCGCGACCTTACTTCATTGGATGGTTGCGGATTTGTGTTTGAACTGAATGACGGTACCCGGTTGATTCCTGTTTGGGATATGGGTTGGTGCGGTACCCCTCCGCTGCCCAAAGAAGTAACGGAAGATCCGCTGTACAATTTTGATTACGTGGATGGCAAGATGGTAATGATCGGCTATGAAGAACGAAACGATTTCGCCACAGGATGCATGGCCGGAAAAACAGTGAAGATAACGTGTGTTCAGGAGGCAGTTTTTACCCCCACGAATTAACCTAGCGAGACCTTTGCGTCTCCGCGACTTGGCGGTTTACCCTTTACCGCTGAGGCGCAAAGAGTGCTTCACAAATAGCACTTTACATTTCGTGCCGTTCTACTTTTTTTAATTATTTCGCGTACATATAATCCACCGTCACGTTCAGCATTGCCTTCAGTCCGGTGAGCATGGCGCGCTCATCAATCATGAAATCGGGTGTGTGGTGTGCCGGGGCTTTAGCCGGATCCTGACCAGGTGGTAAGCCGCCAATAAAAAAGAAAAATCCGGGAATTTTTTTCTGATAGAAAGCAAAGTCTTCCGCACCGGTTACGGCATTGATGCGCACGACTTTGTCTGCGCCCGCTGCCTTTTGCAAACTGCCCACCATTTTTTCCGTAAGGGCCGGATCGTTGTAGGTAATTGGTGTCATTTTAGTAATGTTCACTTCTGCCGTTGCACCTGCGCTCTCCGCAATTTTAGTAGCAGTCAAGCGTATCCTTTCATGAATGTTATCCTGCATGCCCACATCCAATGTGCGGATGGTGCCGGCCATAAAAGCTTCTTCCGGAATAATGTTTTCGCGAATACCTGCCTGAATTCTTCCAATGGTAATCACGGCTGCTTCTTTGGTAAGTTCGGTTTGTCTGCTTACAATGGTTTGCAATCCGGTAATAATCTGTGCCGAAACCACAATCGGGTCAACACTCTTCCACGGGTAGGCTCCATGCGCTTGTACACCTTTTACTTTTATAGAGAACCAATCGGAAGCCGCCATTGTGCCTGCAGGCCTGTAAGTAATCATGCCCAACGGAGTAGCCGAGTTGATGTGCAAACCAAAAATCACATCGGGTTTCGGATTTTCCAGCACGCCTTCTTTCACCATCAAATCCGCGCCTCCTTCTTCACCGGCAGGCGCGCCTTCTTCCGCTGGTTGAAATATAAACTTGATGGTACCTTTCAATTCACTCTTGTTCTTCGATAATATTTCTGCCACCGCCATGAGTATGGCCACGTGCGTATCATGTCCGCAAGCATGCATCACACCGGTTTCCTGTCCATTAAAAACGGCTTTCTCTTTCGAGGCAAACGGCAAACTATTGCGCTCTGTAACCGGCAATGCATCCATATCCGCCCGAAGGGCAATTACGGGCCCGGGCTTACCTGTACGTAACAACCCTACCACGCCTGTATGCGCCACACCGGTTTGTACCTCAAGGCCAAGTGCTTTTAAATGCTCCGCAACTTTCTGTGCGGTTTTTGTTTCACGGTTTGAAAGTTCTGGATACTGATGAAAATGCCTGCGCCACTCAATTACTTTCTGCTCAAGGGAAGCAGCTTGTTGATCAACTTTAGTTTGGAGTTTGGCAGGTGTTTGTGCCTGAAGCGCACAGGTGATCACAAGCAACACAGCAATCGGTACATATTTCATCATGGTCATGTTTTTGATTTGAATCAAGATAGAAAAAAGGTGATCTTCGCCAAAGCTGATTTGTATGCAGTGGATTAAAATTTTCAACAGCATGGAAGAAGCTCAATCGCGTCTTCAACCCGATAAACCACAATTGGTGTTGATTGGTGAAAAAAGAATATGCCTGGTGAAGCGACAAAATCAGTTTTTTGCTGTGCAAGACAGGTGTACACACAATGGCGAGTCGTTGAGTAAAGGCCTGGTGAACTATCTCGGTGAGGTGATTTGCCCGTGGCACAACTACCGCTTTTCGCTTGAAACCGGACGCGAGTGTGCCAGCCGCTCAGCCGATCTTGTTACCTATCCGGTTAAAGCCGAGCCGGATGGATTGTTTATTGGAGTATTTTGAAATGTGTACTAGACCACGCATCTTTTCGTTTAGTTTACAACCATGAAACTCATTCTTCCCATACTGCTCATTTCCTTTACACTATCCGCCCAGGTTGAAATTCCTGCTCCGTTGACTCAGTTGCGCACCGGGGGGCCACTTCCGGAAAAAATAATGAGTGGCCGTTCCGTTGTTCTCTATAGTCCGTTGCTTACCAAAAAAGAAATCGATGATTTACATGCTGGTCTGGTTCGCAGTGGCATTGATGCCGTAGTGTACTTTGAGATCGATCGTGTTTTTGCCGGGCCAGATGTGGAAGATGCATTCAATAAATATTTTTCTACACGCGAAATAGAATGCCTGGTGATCTGCGATAAGCAAGAAAACAAGTACTCCGTAACCATTACGCCTTTCAACGCTAAAGCAGGTTTTGTTGAACCCGGACAAAGTGCGTGGAGCACTTCTGATGCCTACCTGAAAGAAGTGTTAAGGCAACTGTACAGTCAGGCGCTAAATACATACAAGAAGGAAAACCTGTTGATCAGCGAAGTGCCTGAATTAAACCTGAACGTAAACATATTCACCGCAAGGCGAACCGAAGCCTTTGCCACCGATTTGAAAGTTGATGGGTTAGCTGTTCAGAAATTTGGTGATGATCGTGATGCAGAGCTGGAAGAAATCATGAAGTCGTATCCATTCAAATATAAATTGGTTGATGCCGATATTCCTGAACCGGAGTTACGCAAACAGGGTCTGTTTTACATCCTTCGGTTTGTTCACTCACGCGGACCAACAGCCAAAGCGCTTTTGGGCTACGAAGTTCGCGAGGGAGAAACCGCCCTGGTTTCGGTTACCTATGATAATGGTGTTGAGCGTGTAAAAACTATACCGGCAGAAACACCGGTGTATAAATTTTACTTTCGTCAGATTGAGTTTAACAACGTATTTCTAGGCACCAAATGGGATGCTGATGTAAGCTGGCAAAAGGGACTGCAAAATTTTATTATGGGATTTAAGCGTGAATTGCGCATAGAATGATCCGGATCATAAAATACAGTTTTGGCCTTTATATAACTTAGAACTCACTTTTTTCGTTGAATAAACAAGTGGTTGTTGGCTGGCATGAAGCTTGCCTATAGTAACAAAACAGTTGGTTTATGAAGAAGTTGGCAACATTTCTGGTTTTGGTTTGCAGCACTGCTTTTGCGTGGGGATACTCTTCCAGCATCGCTATTCAAACGGCTAAAGCTTCTTCCATGCAGGTTTATATCAACGGAAAACTTTTCAACAAGCAACCTGAAAAGTTTGTGCGCATTAAAAGCAATCCTGGAAAATTTAAAGTAGAAGTAAAAGTACTCAACCCATACGACAAAGTGTGGTACATGGTACGCAGGGAAATACAGGTTGAAAAAGGTTTTGAGTTTTACTACAAAGTGGAGTTTGCTGAAGGCAAGCGCCCCGTGCTAAAAGCCATTCGCAGGTACCCGGTGTACAGTCACTATTTTTTAAATCCTGCGTTATACAACCGGCATCCTTCTACTTAGCCGGCTGATTGCGTGACCGCATAATCAAAACCGCCACCAAAATAATCAGCAACAGGGTGATCGGTCTTGGAAACGAAACATATGGAGAGTAAAAATCGCAGTCGAATATTCCGCCAAAAATCCAGCTGAAAAATTCTCCGATCACACCGAAGATGGCGCCCAATATTCCGCCAATCGCTCCAAAAATTCCGGCAATAAGGCCAACAGCCGCACCGAATAAACCCATGACCAGTCCAAATATGCCTCCGGCCAGGCCGATCCATATCGGAAAAGTCAGTATCAATAAAATAACAATGAGTACGGTGGAGGTAGATTTGGCCATTGTTGTTGCAATTTTTGAGTATTCGCCTGCCAAAATCCTTCCACTTTTAAAAAATGCGCTTTGCGTTCAATTTTAAGGGAAAACCAGATTTTTGGATGCGGCTTTCGTTCGCATCTGAACACCAGTTGTGTACGTTTTTGTGGGACTTGCCCCGCTGATTTTAATCATTAACCAGTGGTACTTTGAACGATTTTTAATCGGTTAACATTTGCCATATTGCAATTGGCCTTGAAAGCCAGAACCTAAACTAGTTTTGAGAAGAAGTAAATTTTATTGGTTCCTGCTGATTTTGATGTTCAGCTTACCTGCATTTTCGCAGCAGGTTGTAGAGGGCCGTGTGGTGGATAAACAAACCGGTGAGCCGGTACCTTTTGCATCTATCGGTATTGTGGGTACATCAAAGGGAACCAGTTCTAACCTGAACGGACAGTTTTCAATATCTGTTGCCGAGACCTTTTCCATAAAAATTTCTTGTGTTGGCTATGAGTCGCAATTGATCAACTCAATTGAAGCCCTGAAGTTGATTGAACTTAAACCCACCATTGTTCAGTTGCGCGAAATCATTGTAACCAAACGCAAGCCCGTTGATCCGGCAAAGATTGTTCGTAAAGCGCTGGCCAACGTGAAGCACAATTACGACAACACACCACACCTTCAAAAATTTTTCTATCGGCATTATTGTAAAGATGATGATGCCTATGGCCGGTTGATTGAAGCTTTTGTAGATGTGTGGAAGCCTTACGGCTACAAGGGCACGCAAACCACAGCGGGTGAGCGGGAAGAAATACGCGTAACACAACTGCGCAGAAGTCTGGACAAAACTGTTGCCGCACAAGGGCACGAACCTATCGGGATTGGAAATATTCTTCATGCCGATATTGTTGGCTACCAACATCGCCAGAAAAAAGAACAAATTGATTTTTATAACACGGTCAGTAATCTCAAAGCCGATTTTAATTATTATACCTTTTCTTACGATGCGATTACCGTTCACGATGGGCAGGAGGTTTACCTGATTGGATACATCAGCAAAGAAGATTCCGTGCTGACAACATCGGGCTATCGCAAGCAGCCGCATGCTACCGGCACGTTATACATCACAACGGATACACATGCCATAGTTAAAACTGAACAAACAAAAACCTACGGAACACACACCATTGAAACCGCAGCGTTTTACCGGAAGTACGAAGACAAATATTATCCGTATCACTTCATTCAAGAAGGCGAAAGTCATTTTGTGGATGGCGGTTCACACCTGTACCATGTTGAGTTGGTAGCAACTGAGATTCTACACGATCCGCAGCAAAGTTTTGTTGGAAAATTGCCGGGCAAAGAAGAGTTGCTTAAAATTCCATACGACTCCGCTTTTTGGAAGAACGCTACGATACTAAAAACCACCCCGCTTGAAGATGAAATTATCCGCGACCTGGGTGGTGGCACTTCATTGAATGCCCAATTTGTACGGTATCAGAAATACGAGTGGAGCACCTCCGATGGAGGAAATGACAGTGAGGAAAAATTTAACTGGTTTCGTGATTTTAATCAGGGAAAACAACCGCTGTACCTCGTGTTCTGGAATAGCACGTGTAATCTTACGTGCCTTCAGCAACTGGAAGAGGCCAAGCGATTTCAACGTGCCTTTCGAAATAACCTAACAGTGGTTATGCTTTCGCTCGATGATGATCCGGTAATGTGGAATCAATTCGTTAACCGGTATAACTTGTTTGCTGATGGAATCATCAACTACAGGATTGGCAGTAAATCAGACCTGGCCAAGGAATTCAGAATAAGGAAAGCGCCTTCGTTTATTTTGTTGGATAAAAACAGTGAAGCCATTAACCCAACCGGTAAGGAAGCAACTGAGCCTTTACGCGAAAGTGATTTAAAAGCGCTGATTCACACGGTACAATAAAAAAAAGAGGCTGTCTCAAAAGAAAATACTTTTGTAACAACCTCCTCCGGTTCTATTCTTTATTAAAAAGGATACGCTCCTTTTTCAATCACATGGTTCGCCACCTTTCTTCTTGCCTCTTTCAGGTTATAGGCTTCTATCTTGGTAAAGCGCTTCAATCCCATCAGCATTAAGCGTTGCTCATCGCCTTCAGCAAACGAGGCAATAGCTTCACGGCCTGCTGAGGCCGCCTTGTTCACAGCATGGTGCAGGTAAATCATAGCCATCTCTTTTTGAAGTTCGCAGGCTTGTTCACCACGCTGACTGATCAGTTTCTCCACACGTAACAATGTTGACTCAGCTACATATCCTTCAATCAGCATGTCGGCCAGGTTCATGAGTATTTCCTGCTCGTCCGAAAGTTTCATCATGAACTTTTGTACCGCTGCACCTGCTACCATCAGACCGGCTTTCTTCAAATTGGCCAGCACTTTTTTCTCTTTTACAAAAACGCCTTCCTCTTCGCTTGCTCCGAAATCCGGAATAGACATTAATTCCTTCTGCACCGCCATAGCAGGATTCATCAGGTCGAGCGTACCTTTCATCGCGCGTTTCAAAATCATATCGATGGTAAGCAAACGGTTGATTTCGTTGGTGCCTTCAAATATCCGGTTAATGCGGGCATCGCGGTACGCGCGATCCATCGGGCCTTCAGCCGAAAAGCCCATGCCTCCATAAATCTGAACACCTTCATCCACGGTAAAGTCAAGTACTTCCGATCCGTGCACTTTCAGAATCGCACATTCAATGGCGAACTCCTCCAGCGATTTCAACCTGGCCTTACCTGGCTCCATACCACCTGCGATAAACGCGTGATAGGCATCTTCAATATTTTGCGAAGCCCGATAGTGTGCCGACTCAGATGCAAACACCTTCGTACACATTTCGGCAATTTTGTGTTTGATCGCCCCAAAGTTTGCGATAGATGTTCCGAACTGCTTACGCTCTTTCGAATAATTTACTGCAGTTGAAATGCACATCTTGCTTCCACCCACTGCGGCAACACCCAATTTAATCCTTCCGATGTTCAGAATATTAACGGCAATCTTAAAACCGTTTTCACGCTCACTCAACAAGTTTTCAACCGGTACTTTACAATCGTTAAAGAAAATCTGGCGGGTTGATGAGCCCTTGATACCCATCTTCTTCTCCTCCTCGTTCATGGTGATGCCACCAAAGGCTTTCTCCACAATAAACGCACTCAGGTTTTTATCATTATCAATTTTGGCGAACACCACATACACATCGGCAAAACCACCGTTGGTGATCCACATTTTTTGTCCGTTGATGATGTAATGTTTTCCATCTGCACTTAGCGTGGCTTTTGTCTTTCCGGAGTTGGCATCAGAGCCTGAATCAGGTTCTGTTAAGCAGTATGCTGCCTTAAATTCACCTGAAGCAAGTTTCGGAATATATTTTTTCTTTTGCTCTTCATTACCATAATAGAGAATTGGCAATGTACCGATACCGGTGTGTGCCGAGATGGCCACTGCAAACGAATGTCCTGCTCCCAACACTTCAGCGATCAGCATAGCCGTATTGAAGTCCATGCCGAAGCCGCCAAGTTCTTGTGGAACAGATGTCCCCAGCAATCCAAGCTCACCGGCTTTATCCAATAACGATGGCATCAATTCCGGATGCTTCATCGAATCAATTTCATCGAGGCGTGGATGAATTTCTTTCTTCAAAAAATCCTCACACTGCTGCTTGATCATCAATTGTTCTTCATTGAATTCTTCGGGGATGAAGATTTCATGCGCCTGCGTTTCACGAATCAGGAACTCTCCTCCTTTGATTGCGTTTTTGGTTTCTACTGCTGTACTCATTTTCTTTTCATTGACATAAGTATCAAGACGTTAGATATAAGACTCCTGGCGCAACGTCTTGATCAAGCCAAAAGTCATTTTTTGTATTTCAGAAAGTTTTAATACGAATTTTTCAAGCTGATCCTGACTAATCAACTCAACATCAAAAGACAGAATCAGGAGTGTCTCAAGCTCATAAGATGAGCCCAGGCTAATATTGAGAAATTGCGCAAAATCCTTATCCGTATTACGGCCTGATCCTTCCGCAATATTGGATGGAATTGAAACTGCACATCTTCGTAGCTGAGAAATTAATCCATATTTTTCGGATGAAGGAAAATAAGCAGTCAGCTCATAGACTTCCTTTACAAGTTGTCTTGATGATTGCCAAACTTTTAATTCCTTGAAATTGTGCATAGTCTTAGTACTAAAGTCTTGCGTCTTAAGTCTAATTAAGAAGCTCATAAATCCCCGCTACGCCTTGTCCTCCACCAACACACGCGGTAACCATACCGTACTTCTTATTTTGTCTGCGAAGCTCATTGAACAATTGCACGGATAAGCGCGCTCCGGATGATCCGAGCGGATGGCCTACAGCTATCGCGCCTCCGTTAACATTCAGCTTCTTACGATCAATGCCTAACTCTTTCACAACCGCCAACGCTTGTGCAGCAAAGGCTTCGTTGAGTTCAATCAAATCCACATCATCTAATTTCATGTTGGCCAACTTCAACGCTTTTGGTATAGCCGCTACCGGGCCAATACCCATAATGCGCGGATCAACACCAGCCACCGCATAGCTTACCATGCGTGCAATCGGTTTTACGTTTAATTGCTTTACCATGCGTTCACTCATCACCACCACAAAAGCAGCACCATCAGATGTTTGTGAAGAGTTACCCGCTGTTACGGTTCCGCCCATGGCAAACACGGGCTTTAATTTTGACAGCCCTTCTACGGTTGTATCTGCGCGGATACCTTCATCTGTCGCGACTGTGAACTCACGGGTTTTCTTTTTGCCGCTCTCATCAACGTAAACTTCTTTCACCGTAATCGGCACCACTTCGTCTTTAAACTTTCCATCCTTCCACGCGGCCGCAGCCTTCATGTGCGACTCATATGAAAACTGATCTTGCTCTTCACGTGAAATCCCAAATTGCTTTGAAACCTCCTCTGCCGTTAAGCCCATGCTGGTATAGTACGTGGGATTCTCGGTGGCAATCTTATAATTGAGTGCAGTCTTAATTCCCATTACCGGCACAAGCGACATGGACTCGGTTCCTCCGGCAATGATCACATCAGCCATGCCAGCCTGTATACGTTGACTTGCTATCGCAATCGTTTCAACTCCTGATCCGCAGTAACGATTCACTACCATGCCGGGTGTATCAATACCCAATGCGAGGAGTGAAATCATTCTTCCCATCTGCATGCCTTGTTCTGCTTCGGGTACCGCATTGCCCACAATCAAATCATCGATCATGCTATTCTCCAAACCAGGAACAGATTTAACCAGATGTTTGATTACATCTGCCGCCAAATCATCAGGCCTTACAAAACGAAAGCCTCCTTTTTTTGCTTTACCTACTCCGGTACGGTAACCTGCTACGATGTATGCGTCCATGTTGTTCAGTTTTTTAGTGTCTATTTTTTTAAAGTAGGCAGTAGGCAATTTGCAATAGGCAAAGTCCCTACCCCATACTCATTTTATATGAGCTTGTTTTTCTTCCTTCCTTAAATATTTTTCAGGATTCTCAACCATGTGATTAAGCATTCGACCAACCTCTTCAGATTTTGCCAATAAATCATGGTATTGATCATCGTGTATATATTTACAAGCTTGTGCAAAATCAAGCCAAGCCTGAGTTTCGCTGTTCTCCATGTCAGCGTCTGATGATTTGCTAACAAAATAGGCCTGATAATTTCTTTTACGATAAGCTTCAGCAATACATGAACAAACAGCGCGTGACGATCTTCTGATTTGATCCGTCAATGAATAGCGTTCTTCCTTTGGAAAAGTTTTTGAAACCTCAAAAATCTCCATGGCCAACTCAAATGCCTTCTTATAGACAGTTAAGTCTCTAAAGCTTTGATTTGAATTTTGCCTATTCACCATTTGATACTGTTCTTTTGCCTATTGCCTACTGTCAACTGCCTACTTAATTTCTTAAGGGCTTACCCCCAGTCAAAATACTCTGTATCCGCTCCAATGTCTTCCGCTCACCGCACAACGAAACAAATGCTTCGCGCTCCAGGTCAAGCAAGTATTGCTCGCTTACTTCCTGAGGTGATGTTAAATCTCCACCGCACATAACGTTGGCGATCTTCATGGCAATTTTCATATCGTGCTCGGAGATGTAGCGGCCCATTTTCATACCGTTAACACCAGCGGCAAACAACGCCAGTCCGGCTCTTCCCTGCACACGAATATTTTTTGCCTGCACAGGCATGGTGTATCCTGCGTCAGCTAACTCTATCACAGCAGATTTGGCATCCAAAATTTGTCTGTCTTTATTTACCGTGATGCGATCGAGATCGCGGAGAACTCCATTTTCACGCGCCTCTTCTGCCGACAAGGCAACTTTTGCTGTAGCAATGTTCATGAAGGCGCTCTGCAACGCATTCATTTCGGCATCACCCTCCAGAAAGCGGTCGCTTACACGCTTGGTGTACTCTTTTGTTCCGCCTCCTCCGGGAATCAAACCCACCCCTACTTCTACCAACCCAATATAGGTTTCGGCCGCTGCTACCGCCACATCGGCATGCATGGTCATTTCACAACCCCCACCTAACGTGCGGCCCTGTGGGGCAACCACTACGGGCACCGAAGAATAGCGGAGGCGCATAACCGAATTCTGGAACATGCGCACCATAAAGTCGATTTCGTCATAATCCTGCTCGATGGCATACATGAAAACCAGCCCCAGATTGGCCCCAAGCGAGAAATCAGGGCCCTGGTGGCCCACAACCAGCCCCCGGTAGTCCTTTTCAGCCAAATCAATGGCCTTATTTAAGCCTTCAATTACCGCGCTGCCCAGCGTATAGCTTTTGCTACTCCAGGAGAAGTTAATCACCCCATCACCCAGGTCGGTGACTTTGCTTTCGGCATTTTTCCATACCACTTTGTCACTAAGGTTTTCAAGGATGATAAAGCCTTCTTTACCGGATATGGATTTGTATGATTTGGAAGGGATGTCGTAATACTTACGCTGACCTCCTTCAACTTTATAAAACGATTTGTTACCAGCCGCGAGCATGTCGTACACCCATTGCGCAGGTTTGTAGTTCATGCCTTCCATAGCCTGAACGGTTTTCTCTACACCAAGTGCATCCCATGTATCGAACGGACCGAGTTCCCAACCGAAGCCTGCACACACGGCATCATCAATGCGAAACAATTCATCGCTGATTTCTGGAATTCGGTTCGATGCATATTGAAACAATCCGTAAAAACAATCGCGATAAAATTCACCGGCCTTGTCTTTACCGGCTAACAATACTTTGAAACGATCACGCAAGTTGTCGATCGTCTTCGTTGTTTCAAGTGTGGCGAATTTTGCTTTTGCTTTCGGCTTATACTCGAGTGTTTTTAAATCGAGTGTAAGAATTTCAGTTTGTCCTTTTTCGTTTTTCGATTTCTTATAAAAGCCCTGACCGGTTTTATCTCCAAGCCATTTGTTCTCGTCAAGCTTGTTAACTACATCAGGCAGTTTAAAAATTTCTCTTGCTTCATCGTTGGGCAAACCTGCATATAAATTGTTGGCTACTTTCACGAGGGTATCCAAACCAACTACATCGGAAGTGCGGAAAGTTGCCGACTTCGGGCGACCAATTACAGGGCCTGTCAGCTTATCAATTTCATCCACATTCAGGTCGTATTTCTGCATGGAGTCAATCACCTTGAGCAGGCCCCAAACACCTACCCGGTTTCCGATGAAAGCAGGGGTGTCTTTACATAGTACAGATACTTTACCCAGGTACAGATCTCCATAATGCAATAAGAATTTGGTTATCTCCGGATCGGTATCCGCAGTTGGGATTACTTCGAACAAACGCAGGTAACGGGGCGGATTGAAGAAGTGTGTGCCCGCAAAATGCTTCTTGAAATCAGCACTTCGGCCCTCCGCCATCAGGTGAATGGGAATGCCCGAAGTATTGGAAGTAATCAGCGTTCCGGGGGTTCTGTATTGCTCTACTTGTTCGTAAACTTTCTTCTTGATTTCCAGATTTTCCACCACCACTTCAATGGTCCAGTCGTAGTTTTTGATCTTCGAAAAATCATCATCAAAGTTGCCGAGTGAGATGCGCGAAATAAATTTCTTGCTGTACAGCGGGCCTGGTGATGACTTCACACACTTATCAAAAGAGGATTGTACAATTCTGTTCTTTACATTCTTGTGATCAAGTGAAAGTCCTTTCGCTTTTTCTTCTTCAGTAAGTTCTTTTGGTGCGATGTCGAGCAGCAACACTTCGCAACCAATGTTTGCAAAATGACAGGCGATGGATGAACCCATTACACCAGAACCAAGCACGGCAACTTTGCGGATAGATCGTTTCATAGTTTATATCAGTTTCATTTTTATGTCATGCTGAGCTTGTCGAAGCATGACAATGAAAATTAGTTGTTTACTGTTTCGTAAATATTATTTCGTTCAATGATCTTGTTAATGTGTTGAATCACATCGAAGAATACATTCAGTTTCGCTTCCGGAATTTCATCGCGCACAGCCTCGTTAAAGCGAAGCACGGTTTCCTTTGCCCGCTCCCGTCCTTTCTTTCCTTCTTCGGTCAAAAAAATTCTTACCGATCGCTTATCGGTTTTGTCTACTTCGCGGTAAATGGCTCCTTGTTCTTCCAGTGATTTCAGCAGGCGTGTCAGGCTTCGTGGCTCAAGCCCCATGAGTGGCGCTATTTTGGTGGCCGGGGTGCCTTCGTCAACATCAATATTCAACAGCACAAAGCCGATGGCCATAGTAGCATCGTATTTAGCCGCCTGCTGGTTATACATGCGGGCTATGGCGTGCCAGGCCGAACGAATGTGATGGTCAACGGTTTCTTCTCTTTTCATAATCCCCTACAGGGACACGAATATATAAACATTTGTTATGCGTGCATACTAAAATGGAAAAATATTATGCACGCAGCGTATTAAGCCGAATATTCGTTTGAAAAATGGGGTTTTAATTAGTTTTTCGTTGCTTTTTGAGTGGTCTCGGCTATTGTTTGGCATCACGATTTAACCTTCCGGAACCTTTGCACCAGTCGCATTTCTCTTTACCCCGTGCTCCGTACCAAAATCCCTTGCCGTCACATCGTGAACATCGTACAGTATCAGATTGCAACAGGAATGATTTGATGATGAAAAATGCCAGGCCAATAACAATAACAACCAGTAAAAGACGAATTACGAGCGCAACCATAACAAGTCTTTAGTTTTTAGGCGTAAACCGCTCAACAATATTCTCAATTGGCGCAACAGTTTTCAGGTAAGCAAAAATTGCTTTGAGATCTTCTTCTTCCATGTGTGCATACATGGTCCACGGCATTATGGAGTTAAACTCGCCCGGGTTTACCGTTGGGAGCACATAGGCTGAATCCGCATACTGCTTGAAGCGTTGAACAAACATTTCCTCCGACCATGAACCGATGCCTGTTGCGTGCGGAGTTAAATTGGTTGAACGCACAATTGATCCATCCGGAAATTGAAACGCCCTGCCGCCACTGAAAGCAAGCTCTGAAATAATGCGGCCATCCT
Source organism: Cyclobacteriaceae bacterium (assembly GCA_030584025.1). Taxonomy (NCBI): domain Bacteria; kingdom Pseudomonadati; phylum Bacteroidota; class Cytophagia; order Cytophagales; family Cyclobacteriaceae; species Cyclobacteriaceae bacterium. The sequence continues at coordinate 3,791,878 of CP129487.1, read as the reverse complement.
TCACATCGGTATGACATTCGATGCATCCTGATGCATTGGTCATCTATGCACCATAGGCAATCCAATCCGATTTATCCGGGCGCTTTTGTGGTTCTGCTTTTTGCGGAATGAGGTTCATGATAAAGTTGAATGGAAAGTCAGCTTTTGATTCCGGAACATCGTTCTGCACGGGTTCAAGCGAACGAATGTAGGCGATGATGCTATAAATATCTTCGGGATCCATTTTGCTGTAGTACAAGTAAGGCATTACCGGAAATAATGCTTTTCCCTCCTTGTTCACTCCTGTTGTAATAACACGATATAGCTCGCCATCGGTATAACGCGCGATGCCTGTTGGTGTAATGTTCTTTGCATAAAACACACCCGGGAAACCTACGCTTTGATCAAACACATCACCACCCGCTCCAAGTGTGCCTGGCTTTGGTGGACCTGAAAACATTGTCCAGTCGCGTTGTGCATGACAATCCATGCACAGGTTTACAGCATTGGCCAGGTACTTCCCGCGTTCAATTCGCTCATGCGTGTAGTCTATTTGTAACGCTTCTGCCTCACCAACATTGGGCAAAGCAAGTTTTACATACGTGAGCAGGGCAGCCACTGCTACAAGAAAAATCAGTAGCAAGTAGCCGATGTACTTGAATAGTTTTTTCATCGGATGAGGGGTTTGGTTGGTTACGGGAAGTTACAGAATATTCCAAACCCTATTCCACAGCGTTACACTTTTCTTGGTGGTAGATCAAAGGCTTTTGCCTCGTGCTCAAGATGACCTTTATGTGAACCATCGCAGAATGGTTTATTCTTTGACAGTCCGCATCGGCAAAGAGACACCAATGTTCTTCCTTGCAAGCCATAGGTGTTTCCCTGCATATCAACAATTTCAAAGTCGCCTTCTATTTTGAGTGAGCCATTATTGTTAACAGTGATTTTCGTAGCTGCCATCGTTCAGGTTGGTTTAGTATAAATCATTTTACAATAAAAATGTACGCCTGGCTATTTTTATGAAACCGGCTTTTGGCAATACCCTTCTCCTTCACAAAATGCGCAACAATAGCATCTGAGTACTCACGCTTGCACTTGAAATACGTAGCCTTCTTTTTTGGATCATGTGTTTTGAGCAAGGACGACAGTAATGCTTTATCGTTGGCCCCAATTTCATCCTTAGCCTTAACGGCTTTGGCGATCTCAGCAATTATTTCGTTGATTTCCTTTACTTGTACTGGATTAAAAAGTGCCATATTTTTTTTATAAGATATAAACAAAAGTATACCATTCTGATGAGCATCCAACACGAAGGTTCGTTCCCAACAAAAATTCATAAAAAAGATAAAATCAAGTGTCACAAGTAGTCAGGCGATTTTTCCTACTTTCGGGCATGTCATTATTTGTAGCCTCATTGAATTCGGGAAGCAACGGCAACTGCTACTACGTTGGTAACCATCATGAGGCTGTTTTAATTGATGCGGGTATCTCCTGCCGGGAAACGGAGCTTCGCATGAGTCGGCTCAACCTGTCGATGAAAAAAGTGAAGGCCCTTTTTGTTTCGCACGAGCATTCCGACCACATCAAGGGTGTTGCCGGAATTTCCAAAAAATATAAGCTACCGGTTTATGTTACACCTGCTACGCTGCAACACCGTGGCTTGCGTGTGAAGCAACATTTAATTTTTCCTTTCAAAGCGCATGAACCGGTGAGCATTGGAAAACTTACCATTACGGGTTTTCCTAAATTCCATGATGCTACCGACCCGCACAGTTTTATTATTTCAAATGATACCGTGAAGGTGGGTGTGTTCACCGATTTGGGAGTGGCGTGTGACAACGTTATCCATCACTTCACGCAATGCCATGCAGCTTTCCTGGAAGCCAATTACGATGATGACATGCTGGAAACAGGACCTTATCCGCTTCATTTGAAAAACAGAATCAGGAGTGACAAGGGTCATTTATCAAATATGCAGGCATTGGAATTATTCAAAGAGCATAGACCTTCGTTTATGAGTCATTTATTTTTATCACACATTTCAAAAGAGAACAACTCGCCTGCGCTGGTTGAGGGCTTGTTCAAATCAGAAGCCGGAGATATCAACATTGTTATTGCATCGCGCTACAGGGAAACAAAGGTTTTTCACATCCACGAGCAGCCTGTTGTGCAAGAGGTTCAGCTTTCGTTGTTTTAAGAATGGTCTCTTGTATTATAGAAATAGCCGTGACTGCTTTATTGCTCAGATAATCGGTGTTACCTTCATACGTCAACGAAAATATTTTCTACTTATGAAATGGACCTACAGCATACAAAATAAAATAACCGCTTCCGGTGTGCTCCTTACGCTTTGCGTATTGGTACTGTTTAGCAATTATCTTGATCGCGATCATACCAACAACGTAAAAAACTCCATCAGCACCTTGTATGAAGACAGGTTGATTGTTGAAGATTATATTTTAAAAATGACTATCGACATCTACGAAATCAAGCAGGCCCTTCTTGTTTCGGATCAAAGTGGTGAGTCTTCTGCCGGTCAGGTTACTGCGTTGCTTTCGCATATCGATGGCTTAAGCGAAGCCTACCTGAAAACAAAATTTACCAAGGAGGAGGATGTTACGTTTGCTGAATTACTTAAAACGTTGAAGAAATTCGAGATGGCATCATCACAAAGTGATGAAGATAAACTGGCATTGGCAAACCAGGCGCTTGTGTTACTGAGTAGCTTATCCGATATCCAGTTGGAGGAGTCGAAATTGATTATGAAACAGGTTGAAGAACTGTACATATCCGGTAAGGTGGCCTCACAATTCGCATTCGGTATTACCATTGTTATTTTGATTGTGTTGCAGGCGCTTGTCTTTACCTCCAAAACGTTACCGAAGACATCGCCACCATCAGGCGCACAGCTTAATTAAAATCCAGTACAAACATTTAGAATCCATCTCAAAAATAGAAAGATCTTCATTGCAAGGGATCCCGATAATCCCGATAGCTATCGGAATCGGGAGACCGAAGCAATCTCATTTTCAGGCTCAAATGGGGGATTGCTTCACTGCGTTCGCAATGACGGAGTCATTTTTGGAGACGGATTCTAGTACTTAAAAACTTTTCCTCCCGCCATCACTTCCTGCTTTGCTTCGTCAAAGGTTGCCTTCTCGCCCGTGCGTGATGCGGCTGTGGTCATGATGCAGGCAATGGAATGTTGATAACCGGCTTCAACAGGGGCATTGGGTTGTTTGCGCGAACGAACACATTCCATCCAATTGCGCATGTGATTCGAGGTGGTAATGTCACCACCGGTGTTTGCGCTTGATACCGTTTGCACAGATGAATCTTCCAACATAACCTCAGGCAGTAAATTTGGTTGCATATTCATTGCCTTTGCATGATGTTCCGCAAGCCCACCGCCTGGTGTTACCTTGTTGGTGATGAGATTCAGTTCACCTCCATTTGAATAATAAATTTCTGTTGGGCGTTCTTCACCGTTATGCATGCGCGAGCTGAACACGACCTGGAAGCCCGATGCCAAATCACTTTTCGGTCCGTAATCAAACACGGCAGTCATGGTGTCCCAGTTTTTTCTTCCGTCTTTCCACATGTAAATGCCTCCGTTGGCTACTACACTTCGCGGATGCTCCAATCCGGAGAACCAGTGTATGGTGTCAATCTGGTGGCTCATCCACTGACCGGGTATACCGGAAGAATAAGGCCAGAATAACCGGTACTCCAGATATTTGCGTGCATCAAACGGCTCGAAAGGCCGGTTCATCAAAAAACGTTTCCAGTCCGTATCCGCTTCTTTCATTTGTGCTACGAGTTGCGGGCGTCTCCAGCGGCCGGGCTGGTTAACATTCCACGTTAATTCAACCATGGTAATGGCGCCAAACTTTCCTTGCTGAATAAAGTCTGCGGCAGCATGGTAATTCGCACCACTTCTTCGTTGTGATCCGATCTGAATTATTTTGCCACTCTTTTTCACAGCCGCTAATGCCGCACGGTTATCTTCCATCGTTTCAGCAAAAGGTTTTTCTACATACGCATCGCACCCGGCCTCCACGGCTTCAATGGTATGAAGGGCATGTTGAAAATCAGAAGTGCTGATGATGACCGCATCGGATTCTTTCGCAGCATACAAGGCTTCATTGTTAACATATGATTTGACCCCATAACCCAATTTCTCTTTTAAAAATTGTGCGCCTTCTTCCCTTCTCACTTTCCAGATGTCGGATACGCCACTGATTTCAAAGTTCAGCTCCTTGCTGTGATTCATGAACGAGGGGAGCAGGGAATATTTAAGTCGATCGGAAAAGCCAATTACACCCACACGCACCCGATCATTTGCTCCGATAATGCGGGCATAACTTCGTGCGCTGAATGCGAGTGCTCCGGCAGCAACAACAACTGATTTCTTCATGAATGATCGTCTGGAGTTTTTCATAGATCTCTTTTGTATTTATTCCAGCGTTTTGATTTTAATACTTCTGAAGGAAACTTCATCGCCATGATCCTGGAGGAGAATTCGTCCACGCTCGGCCATTCCAAAATTTTCCCACACCGCATACTTGCTACGGGCAACCAATGCCTGGTAGATTGGTGTGCCGCGTTGATATTCTACAACCTTGTATCCGTTGAGCCAGTGTTCAATGCGGTTGTCGGGATAAACGACAATTCTTCCATGATTCCATTCCCCGATTTTTCGCTGACCGCGCGAAATTTTTACGGAGGGAATAAGATCATACAGCGATGCCAATGTACGGTTTCCCACAACGCCTTCTTTGGCATCCGGGTGGCGGGCATCGTCAAGTATCTGGTATTCGAGGCCAATTGCTGATCCCTTGTTTCCTTCACTTTCAGTCACAAAATATTTAACACCACTATTGGCGCCTTCTGTTAGTTTGAATTCAAACTGTAAATCAAATGCAGCATACTCTTCTGTTGTAACAATGTCGCCACCGTTGGTGGATTCACCTCCTCCGGATTTCTGTACGCTGAGCACACCGTTGTAAACTAACCAGCCCTTTTCCGGAAAGCCCGATTTGTATGCTCCGCGCCAACCCTTGGTGGTGCTTCCATCCCACAGCAAACGCACACCGTTTTTTTCTTCTTGCTTTGAAAGGGTATTCGGAATAAGGTTTGCTACGAACGCCTCATCCCAAGGTGTGGGCTTAAGATTCTTTGTTTGAATGTTGATGTTGCGCCAACACACCTGACGGCCCGCTTCCGAAAGGCTTCCTACCGAATGCACCTGAAGGGCAATGAAGCCACGTGGGGTCATATCATCTACAACATGTGCAGCCGGAACGCCATTAATAAATGTGCGCAACGTGTTCCCGATGCACTCAATTCGCGCTACATTCCATTCGTTGGGTTTATAGGCTTGTTTGGCCTTGCTGTTATACTCCAATGTGTAAAGCCATTCTCTTCGGGATTCATCGTAAATCCCGCCTGTCCATGAACGTGGTGATGGATCAATTTCATATTGATACCCATGTACACGACCGTTTTGGTAATCGGGCTTGCTTTCGCTGCGAAACTGTATGCCCGAGTTTGTTCCATCGGCAACCCTAAACTCCAGCTCCAGAATAAAATCACCAAACAATTCTTCTGTTGCCAGAAAAGAGTTTGGCTCATTGGCTACTGTAGTTCCCACGATCATGCCATCCTTCACTTCAAATTTTGCTTTGCCGTTCAGCACCTTCCAGCCAGTGAGGTCCTTTCCGTTAAAAAGTTTCTTATCGGGCATGATGTTTTGTGCTGCACACAAGCATGCGAAGCATGGGAGTAGAAATACAAGTAGTACTTTCATCGGCTAACATGGGATGTTAAGCGATTAAGTTACGGATGTTTTCGAATTAGTGCCAGCAATTTTCCGTTGAACGGCTCGTGTTTTACTGCTTCCATTTGATATTGCACCCGATGCTGGCTTTTTGCTGTGGCGAAACCGGATTGCCTGCGATAATGCAATCAAGAGCCTGGCGCAAATCATTCCCGGTAACCGTAATGTTGTTGCCCGGTCGCGAGTCATCAAACTGTCCGCGGTAAACAAGTTTCAAGTCTTTGTCATAAACGAAAAAATCGGGTGTGCATGCGGCATCAAAAGCGCGGGCTACCTGCTGGGTTTCATCGTAGAGATAGGGGAACGGGTACTTATGGTGAAGCGCAACTGATTTCATCTTTTCGGGGCCATCTTCCTGGTATTTCGTTGCATCGTTTGAACTGATGGCCATAAACAAAATGCCACGATGCAGATAATCGGTTGTCAGCTTCACCAACGCTACATTAATATGTTTGACATACGGACAATGATTGCAGATAAACATAATGACTGTGGCAACTTTTCCTTTCTGCTCCGGAAGGGAAATCGCTTTTCCGGAAACCACATCGCTAAGCGTAAACGCTGGAGCGGGCGTTCCCAATGAAACCATAGTTGAAGGAGTTGCGGCCATATTTCAGAGGGTTAAGTTCAGGTGATATACATCTGATTTATTACGCGCTATATCCGCAATAAAAAAACCACCCGGCTGCGGAATCTGTTCCGCCAAATCAAAAACCGTACAGGATTTTGGTAATGCATGAAAGATCAACAAAAATGTATACGAGAAGTTTTTGGGTACGATCGTCCATACAGGAGCAAACGTAATGTTCTCGGCATGAACCAATGCTGACTTATTACCTGAGCTTTTGTCAATCAAAAATGTCGACTTCCAGATTCGAACGAGCATCTCCTGATCGGTTTCATTCATGTGCGCGTGCACGTACACATACGAATCGTTCAGCCATTCGGGATGAATAGCAAACAATACATCCGTATCAATGGATGGACGGGCCCGTACCGGAGACTCGGTGATGCTCATACCTGCAAATTTCCATCAACCTGCACGTGATGTCAACCGTTGCAAGAAAGTTTTCAAACCGTTTATACACTTATTTCGGATTGATAACCAGTACCGGGCGGTTTTCATGATTTACAAGATCTTCGGCCAGGCTGTGGGTAAACATAAACCTGCCAACCTTAAGTTGGGTGGTTAAGGCAATGGCATCCGGGGCAATATCCTTAGCAACATATTGAATACCCCATTCCGGATCATTTGTGGTAATGAAGTTTCGTGTAAATGTTGTGTGAGGAAATTTTTGCTCAAGCAGCTGCATCTTCTCTTCAACTTCAGCTTTCGTTTGCGTATCCTTTTCAAGTCCTACGTACAACATATGTATTTTTCCAGTGTAAGCAGATGCGAGCTTCACAACCGGCTCAATTGTAGCCGCTGGGTTTTCATGGAAGGTGGTGGCAAACAAAATGTTCTTGAATCCTTTTCTTTCGGGCTTGTGTTTGATAACCAAAACCGGTGCAGCTGAGTGACGAACTACACGTTGCGTTTGAGATCCGAGAATTCGTTCGCGTATACCGGTTGCACCGTGCGAGCCCATCACTACCAAATTAATACCCAGCGACTCAATGTAGTTTTCAATTTTATCGTTTCCCTTGTTGAGCACGAGCAACGGACGGGCAGATAAGCCAGCGCTTTCTGCTTTATGCACCAATGTATCCAGCATGGCTTTTATGTGCCCAAGTTCGTGTTGTTTGGCTGTTCCTTGTAGCGTATGCGCGCTACCGGAAAGATCATCATGCAAATGTTGAAAAATAATTTCGGCCTGAAACTTACCAGCTATCTCCAGCGCTACCTGTACGGCATTGTCTGCACACACAGAGAAATCCGTAGGAACAAGAATTTTTTTCATGATCCGTAATGTAGAAGTGAGGGTAATGTAGCAGGATTGGCACTGCTGCCATATGATGCGAATCAATACGGGTGGTGACCTTTGTCAGCCGCTTTCTTTAACACTTCCAGATCAGCAACTGGTTGATGGAAGAAACCCGATAACTCTCGGGTTGAGCTCCCCGATCAACAAACCATTGTATTACTTGCTTTTGAGTCTCGCTTTGCGCCTTTGTTTCTACAATAACATTCATCATGCCCAGCCCACCAATTGCTGTGAGTCGAATCAGGTTTTCAATATAATTTTCTTGGATAAGATTTTCCGGAATGTGCTTATCCACAAAAACATCACTTACAATCAAATCGTACTGCGCCTTTTCCTGTTGAACAAATTCGGCTGCATCGCCAAGGTGTATGGATAGTTTTGAAAACCGATCCAGATCAAAATATTTTTTTGCCAGGGCAATTACTTCCGGATCAAGTTCGACACCGGTGATGGCTGGAGAAAGTTTTAACTCATCGCATAGAATACTGGCCACACTGCCCGCACCAAAACCCAACACCAAAACATTCTTTGGGTTTCTCTTTTTAATCTCATACCGCTTAAAGGCTTTTTGAAACACGCGATGAAGCGTATCGAATGAATAGTTGGCATCGGGAGCGTGCAACACATATCTCCCGTTTTGGTACCACACTTCCAGTTCACCGCTTACTGTGCTTGGACGCGCTTCTACCACTTGGCCGGAAACGTAACTTAGAAGTTTTTCAAAAGATTTCATCTTGGCAGTATGCTGATCAAATTCGGATAATGTCCGTATCCGGTGGGGTATAACCCATCTGCCTGGCCAGCATCAATACTTGTCCTTTGTGATGGAATTCGTGTGTGATTACGTGTGTAAAAATCTGAGCGCGTGTTATACTATACTTTTTACCTCTAATCTCTGCTTCCAGGGTTTCCAACCAGTTGTGCGCGCTCTCCTGAATAAAGGAAAATACCATGGCGTCAATCTCCTGAAATAATTCTTTGATTGACTGAGGGGATTGATATTCAGCCTCTTTGTATCGCTCTGCCTGAAGGTTACGTGCTATGGTCATAATCCAACCTTGATACGTATTGGCAGTGTGTATGTGGAGGTTACAGATGCTTTTGCCATCAAACATTAAGCCCTTGGTATAATCTCCTTCTCGAAAAGACATACAAAAATCCAATACAACATTCCTTGAGGATTGTACCAACTCGTACTGGTGCGTAAAAAGTTCACTTTTCATTCTTTGTGCTATGTGGTGAAAATACAATTAAGTGTGATTTCATAAAAACCTGTGGTTTTAAAGTATAGACTGACAAATGTCCTTGAAATACTTCCTTTTGTGTAATACATTTAGCTAAACCGCTTTGCCATGCCGCACATTAATTGCAATAACGCCAGTTTGTTTTACATCGATGAGGGTACCGGAGAGGAGACCATCGTGTTTTCACACGGACTTTTGTTTTCGCATGAAATGTTTCGTGCACAAATCGATTTTTTCAAAAGCCGGTATCGATGCATTGCCTATGACCACCGCGGCCAGGGCCAAAGCGAAATAACCAAAACGGGTTATGATATGGATGGCTTGTTTCTGGATGCCGCTGCACTTATTGAAAATTTGCAGTTAGGGCCCGTCCATTTTGTTGGCTTAAGCATGGGGGGATTTGTGGGTATGCGGTTAGCTTCACGGAAACCGCATTTGATAAAAAGCCTTACACTAATGGAGACTTCTGCTGATGGTGAAGTGAACAAATTGAAGTACAGTGCGCTAAACCTGATCTTCAAGGTTGCAGGCAGTAAGCCCATCTATAAGAAAATTATGAACATTCTTTTCGGTAAAACATTTATCACCGATCCACAACGAGCTGAAGAAAGAGTATTTTGGGAAAAAATGATGACTTTACCCAAAACGGTTACTCGTGCTGTAAATGGTGTGATAAACCGAAGCAGTGTATTTGGTGAGATCAGCTCCATACAAAAACCAACGCTGGTCATTGTTGGCGAGGAAGATGTAGCAACAACGCCTGAAAAGGCTCAGCGCATCCATAAGCAAATCAATGGCTCGGTACTGGAAATCATACCTGGTGCTGGCCATAGCTCAACCATTGAAAAACCAGATGAGGTGAACTATATCCTTGAAAAATTTCTGAGTCATGTTCGGGTTGATGGAAATCATTTTACATCAGCTGAAAAATAGAATCTTTGCTTTATGAAAATGAAATACTCGTTATCTCTTGGTCGTGTTGCAGGCATACAGGTTTTTGTGCACTGGACTTTCCTGATTCTGATTGGATATATCGTTTACAGTAACCTGAAACAAGGCATGGGTACAATTGATATTCTTTGGAGTATCCTATTCATCCTTACCTTATTTGCGTGTGTTACGCTGCACGAGTTGGGTCATGCTCTTGCGGCCAGGCGCTACAGCATTAAAACCGCCAACATCACGTTACTGCCCATTGGTGGTGTGGCTCAACTGGAATCCATGCCCGAAAAGCCCAAAGAAGAATTGGTGGTTGCGCTTGCCGGCCCAATGGTAAATGTAGTAATCGCAGGGTTGCTTTTTCCTTTACTGAGCTTAAGTGGTGGACTTGATGATCTTGATGTTACCCGGTTCAGTCATCATAATTTCTTACCATCACTTATGGTTGTTAACATTTGGCTAGCGGTATTTAACATGATCCCTGCATTTCCAATGGACGGTGGTCGTGTATTACGTGCATTGCTTTCGTTTAAGTTCGAACGCCATGTGGCCACGCGTATTGCAGCCTCAATCGGGCAGTTGCTGGCCATTGGTTTTGTTTTTGTCGGGTTCTTCTCCAACCCTTTCCTGATTTTTATTGGCGTATTCATTTTTCTTGGCGCACAGGGTGAAGCACAGTATGCGCAAGCAAGATCGTTGCTTTCAGGATACACGGTTGCTAATGCTGTGATGAAACAAATTCCCGCATTAAAACCATCAGACACAATTGAATATGCTTCCGATCAGTTACTGGCCTCACAAAACAAAAATTTTCTGGTTGTGGATGGAGCAAGTGTGCTGGGTACGCTAAGTCGGGATGAAATTATCAAGGCGTTGCGCGAAAATAAGGGGGCAGAAACCGTTGATCGATTTATGAATCGTGAGTTCCTTTCGTTTCAAATACAAATGCCCCTTGAAGAGGCCTGGACTACCATGCGCACAAAACAACAGTCTGCGGCACCGGTATTCAGCAATAATGAGTTGGTGGGCATGTTAGATACCGAAAACGTGGCTGAATTTCTGATGATCAGCGAAGCCACCAAAAAAGACTGAATCTCACTTTTTAAAGATTTTCTTGCGGGTGGTGCAACCATCGGCTATGCCGGTGCGTCTTATGCATAAGACAATTATGTATTAGGCTATTATGCATTCACCCGAACTCCTAAAAGGAACGCTGCAGACCATTGTGCTGAAGGTTCTGAAAGATCATGGAAAAATGTACGGCTACGAAATAACCCAACGGGTTAAGGAGCTTTCGGCTGACCGGATTTTGCTCACGGAAGGGGCGCTTTACCCTACGCTTCATAAGCTTGAAGCTGAGGGTTTGTTGAAAACAGAAGTTGTAAACATTGGGAAACGTATGCGCAAGTACTATGCTTTAACGGCTCCCGGTAAAGCTGAAGCAAAAGAGCGCGTAACTGAGTTTGTGGATTTTATCAGAACGATGCAAAACGTGCTGAACGTACAACTGATTTAGAGCGTACTACATAACCATGCAACTCAACACTGAACATATTAACTACATCATCAAAGACCTTCACTACCGTGGAATAGTGGCAGAGGATATACAAGATGAGTTGGTTGATCATGTTTGTTCCGCCACAGAGGACAGAATGCAGCAAGGTCACCGATTTATTGATGCATACCACGATGTATTGAAATCATTTGGTTATACGCAAGGCCTTCGTCAAACACAAGTTGAAACATTACACGCAGGAAATCATAAAACTAAAATCATGCTTAAAAACTACCTCACCATAGCTGCACGCAATTTGCGCAAACATAGTTTCTATTCGTTCATCAACATACTTGGCTTATCTGTTGGTGTAGCCGTTTGTATGATCATTGTTTTTTTTGTGGTCCATGAAATCCGTTACGACGAGCATCACGAGCACGCGGATCGCATTTATCGGATTAAGTCGGAAGTTATTTTTGGTGGAAACCATTGGAACATGACCTACGCTCCAGCTCCTATGGCCGCAAGTTTGCCAATGGAGATTCCTGAAGTAGAGGCGGCTGTACATTTTCGTGAGCGTGGATCATATCTGGTAAAGCGCGAAACAGAAAACATCAAAGAAAAAAATGTAATCTGGGCCGGAAAAGATTTTTTTAAAATTTTCACAGTGCCCATGCTCGTGGGCAATCCTGAAAAAAGCCTTGAAGAGCCCAATACCATGGTCATCAGCAAACGCACCGCTGCAAAATTCTTTCCGGGAGAAAGTGCACTTGGACAAACGTTGATCCTTGACAATCGATGGAACTTTAAAATAACCGGTGTATATGAAGACATGCCTGCCACCAGTCACTTTCATTTCGATTTAATTCTATCCATGGAAGGGCTTAGTGAAGCAAAAAGTCCCAGCTGGCTTAGCAACAACTTTCAAACCTATATGCTGCTACATCCTGATGCTGACCCGAAAGCGGTTGAAGAAAAGCTGATGAATTTAGTAATGGATCGGGTGGCACCGCAAATTACACAGGTACTTGGAGATGACTTCACCATTGAAAAATTCAAAGAATCGGGCAACAAAATTGAGTACACCCTGCAGCCTTTAACTGATATTCATCTTAAAAGTGATTTGACAGGAGAATTTGAGCCAAATTTCAATGTTACGTATGTCTACTTGTTTAGTGCGGTTGCCTTGTTTATTCTGGCCATCGCCTGCATTAATTTCATGAACTTATCAACCGCGCGCTCTGCCAATCGTGCAAAAGAAGTTGGTGTACGAAAGGTGATGGGTTCATTTCGTTCGCACCTGGTTCGTCAGTTTCTTAGCGAATCCATTTTGCTCAGTTTCTTTTCCTTTATTATCGCTATTGGTATTGCCTACTTATTGCTGCCGGTCTTCAACGATCTGGCCAGTCGGCAACTTTCTATTCCCTTTCAATCAACTTCCTTCTACCTCCTCCTCATCAGCGGTGCTATTGTAACGGGCCTGCTGGCGGGTGTGTATCCATCATTTTTTCTTTCCGCTTTTAAGCCCGTAAACGTACTTAAGGGAAACGTTTCACTTGGCATGAAAAGCGGATTCATCCGCAGTTCGTTGGTTGTGTTTCAGTTTGCCATTTCCATTGTTCTGATTATTTCAACCCTTGCTGTGTTCAATCAGTTGAACTTCATCCAAACCAAAAAAATCGGGTTTGATAAAGATCTGGTAATCATGGTTGAGGATGCGGATGCACTGGGTAATAATCGAATTGCTTATAAAAATGAAATACTGAAGAACAGCATGATAGTAAACGGAACATTCAGTGGATTTTTACCGGTGTCGGGTACCTGGCGCAGCGATAGTCCCTGGTGGGCAGAAGGAAAAAATCCTTCACAACATGAAAACCTGGTGAGTCTTCAGAACTGGGCTGTTGATTACGACTACCTGAAAACATTAGGTATGACCATTAAAGATGGCCGCGATTTTTCAGAAGACTTTCCGTCCGACTCTTCGGCTGTTATCTTGAACGAGACTGCAGCAACGAACTTTGGTTTTGAAGGAAGCCCGATCGGTAAAAAGATTTTAACCTTTAAGGGTGATGAGCAGGGTGTAAACCCGGACGAAATGGAATCATTAACCGTAATCGGTGTTGTTGAGAATTTTCATTTCGAATCGCTGAAAGAAAATGTTGGTTCTGTTATGTTGTTTTTGAGTACACGACCTCAGGGATATCTCTCGTTTCGGTTTCAATCACAGGATACCAAGGCCGTTATCGACCTGCTGGAATCGAAGTGGAAAGAGATGGCGCCCGGCCAACCCTTTACGTATACCTTTCTTGATGAACGCTTCGGCAACATGTATGCTGCCGAAATGAGACTCGGTAAAATGTTCGCCATTTTTGCTGGCTTTGCTATCGTCATCGCTTGTCTTGGTCTGTTTGCACTTACTGCTTTTACTGCTGAACAGCGCACAAAAGAAATTGGTATCCGAAAAGTGTTGGGTGCCAGTGTCACCAGCATTGTTGTACTGCTGTCTAAAGAGTTTGGCAAACTGGTTCTCATTGCTTTTGCAATTGCTTCGCCTGTTGCCTGGTGGGCTGTAAACAAATGGCTGGAAGATTATCAATACAAAATCACCTTAGGTTGGACTGTGTTTGGCGTGGCTGGTCTTACTGCTTTTGTGATTGCGTTGTTAACCATGAGTTTCCAATCTATAAAAGCGGCTGTGAGTAATCCCGTGAATTCGTTGAGAAGCGAATAACTTAAAATTACCTGGATTTTTTTTTGGTGAGATGCCGAAAGGCATCCACCATTAAAATGGTTCCGGTAACTCCGGTTGCCCCTCCGGCAATCAACAGACCCTTTCCAAGTTCATCATTTTTGCGGCCAAGCATTAGTCCGCCTGCAATGGTAACGCTGTATCCGATTGTGGCTATTGCGATGCCTCGCTTGAATTTATTCTGCGAGGTTTGGAGGTTTAATTGAATCTGATCAACGTCTGCGCGGAGTTCCAGAATTTCCTTCTTTAATGAATCAAGATTTTCGTATGGCGTTTGTTGAGCAAGCGCTGGTGCTGTCAAGCTGAGCAGCACAATAAAAAATAATATTCGGGACATAGGTTCAATCTGAATTCGCTAATATAATATGCGATCACCTATCCAACCAAGTTTTAAATGCCTGTATGCGGTCACGGCTAACCACAAGCTCGTGTTCACAAGGCTGTGCTAGCTTTACTTCCATGCGCGCACTTACGGAACCTTTTATCTCATGAATGGCATCAATATGCAAAATGAATTTGCGGCTAATGCGAAAAAAGTTCTTTGGGTCAATCGTTGTTTCCAGTTCCTCCAGTGTATGGTCGATTAAAAATTTCTTGTTCTCTTTTTTGGTTACGAAATAGCAAAGCTTGCCATCTGCAAAAAAATACGCGGCCTCTTCCGTTGCTTTGTATTGAAGTTTGTTACCTGATTTGATCAAAAAACGCTCTTTGTATCTTTTCGTCCCTTGTTGGTCTAACAACTGTTTCAGCATGCTTAGTTGTTCGTTGCCAAAAGGTTGACGGATTTGATTGAATTTTTTCAATGCACCTTCCAACTCGTTTTTACGAATCGGTTTTAGCAAATAATCAATGCTAAAATGCTTAAACGCCTGAATGGCATATTGATCGTACGCAGTGGTGAAAATGATGGGGGCGGTTACATTTGTTTTATTAAACGCTTCGAAACTTTTCCCATCTGCCAATTGAATATCCAGCAAAAGTAAATCAGCAGTTTTGCCGCTCTCAAAAAATCGAGCCAGGTCTTTCACGCTATCCACCTGTTCCGCAACCCTTATGGCCGGGTCGCATTCCTGTAAAAGGTCGATTAAGCGTTCTGCCGCGAGCGGTTCGTCTTCAGCAATCAGTACATTCATTTCGATAGTTCCAACAGGGGTATTTTTACCGTAAACCGCGCAGGCGATTTTTCGATTTTTACCTGTCGTTCTGTTAAAAACAGATATCTGTCCTGAATGTTCCTTAGCCCAGTTTGTGTGGATTCTTCCTTGATCTCTTTTTCCTGGAGGTTGTTTGTCACCTCAATGCTACCGTTTTCTGACCGCAACACGATTTCCAATGGGTTTTTTCTTGAAACCACGTTATGCTTAATGGCGTTTTCAATCAACATTTGCAGCACGGCCGGAGCCACATAAAAATGTTCACCGTTTCTGGTGATCTCGTTTTTAACAGAAAGATTTTCACCAAAACGAATTTTCAACAAGTAGATATAGGATTCAATAAAGGCAAGCTCATCTTTTAAGGGCACTACTTTTCGTTCCTGGTTATATAGTAAATACCGGTAAACGTTAGAAAGTTGCTCAATGAATCTTGCAGCCGTATCCTGATCTTTATAAACCAGCGTTGAAAGCACATTGAAACTGTTGAAAAGAAAGTGTGGATTGATTTGATTTCGTAACGCCTCAAACCTGGCTTCAATAGAAATTTTCTTTAGTTGCTCCGCCTCAAGTTGTGTTCGCTTCAACTTAGTCATGTAAAACACAATAGCATTGATGCAGTTTAAGAACAGGTTTACACGGAAACCAAATGCCATCAGCAACGTGAGGTGAGCGGTATTTACCTGAACCGGCATGTTAAGAACGGCATACAGCCCTTCCATAACCACAAAACAAACAGCCCCAACATTTAAAAGACTAATACCAAACAGTAAGATTAGCGGGTGTACCCGCTTATGAAAAAAAGCAGAAATTTTATCGAGGCGGGATTCGGCAAAGCGATTCAGTTCCCAGACTCCAAGCACAACCAAGGCAAGCGCCAGAAAAAGATAAAGTTGAGAGATGGGGAAATCGAAGAGCTTATCGCCTACCGTATACCGAATGTTGATATACGAGTAGATAGCAAGCGCCAGTATAAAAATGTATCGATAGCGTACCCCAAACACGACTTTCGATTTTTAATGATTTACAAAATTAAACTTTCGGTAGAATAGAAGAAGTCCCGCTTGCGCGGGACTCTTCACTCCTAAACCAACCCCCCTTCCTACAAGATTCCGTCTGGGATCAGTACTTTATCAATTACATGGATCACACCATTGGTTGCGTGTACGTCCAGCAATGAAGGCACAAGACCTGTTGCAGGTGTACTACCATTTCCATCTGTGATGGTTAGGTTTGATAAGTTAATGGTGATGTCCTGATTTAACGTAGTTACTGCACCTGATGATAAGTCGGTAGAGAATACGCGGGCAGCTACAATGTGGTGCTGTAATACTTCTGCCAGTTTTTCATTTCCGATAGCTGCTTCAAGCTCATCTATGTCAGCTACGTCCAAGGCTTCGTAAAGTGCTTCAAAGGCCGCATCTGTTGGAGCAAACACGGTAAGGTTACCATCAGCGTCAGCCGCTTCAAGCAAAGCTGGCACCTTTAAAAGCGCAGCAACTAACTGCGTAAATTCTGGTTCAGCGTTATCGGAGAAATCAATAGCGATGTCTGCGATGGTCTGTGATGGAGGTAATAACGTCCTATCAATCACATGCACTACACCATTAGATGCGGTAATGTCTGTCGCAATTACCTGTGTGGTCCCATTGATGAACACACCTGCTTCTCCCTTGCTTAAATAAATGTTACCATTCAATGTTTCAGCAGAAGAACTTCCGTTTTCGATATCAGCTGCAAATACTTCTGTACCGGCAATAACGTGGTACTGTAGTACAGCATTTAAGGTTGCCTGATCAGGTAAAGTTGTTATACCTGCTTCTTCGAAAGCTTCATTTGTCGGTGCAAACAAGGTTTTATCACCAGCCGCCAGCAATGCCTGAAGGATTGAAGGAGATGCTGCATTTACAGCCGCAATTAGCGTGGTGAAATTCTTATTAAAATAAGCTGGTGCTACGATGGTTCCAACGATCGGAACGATTGTGGGTGGCACAAGCACAGCATCAATTACGTGCACGATTCCATTAGTAGCTTCAACATCAGCTGTTAACACACTAACACTGCCATTCAAACGAATTCCACCGGCAGTAGTTACCACAATGTCTTCACCCCCAACTGTCTCAACGGGACCGGCTGTGAGTTGAGTTGATCTTACTGCAGCGCCTGCAATTACGTGGTACTGCAATACATCGCGCAATACGCTTTCAGGAATATCATCTAAACTTTCCTGACCGATCGCATCCAACAGGGATTCAAATGCAGCGTTGGTTGGCGCAAATACGGTGAAGCTTGTACCTGTTCCGCTAAGTGTGGTTACCAGATCAGGGAATTTGGTGAGTGCTGCAACCAGGCTTGTCAGGTTGCTGTTACCTTGCGCCAACGCAACAATGTTTTGTGTTGGTCGCATAGTTCCGTTGTCATCATCATCATCGCAGGCTGTAATCGTAAGCGTAACAATTGCTAACGAGAGCAGGGCGATTCTGGCTTTTGAAAACCAGTTTGTTCTAAATTTTTGCTCTGATTTCATACGAGGTTTGTTTATGGTTATTGATTAAACTTTCAACAAACCTTAAACCCTGAAGTCGATTAAATTGATATGCAAATGACCCTGAATGGAGTATTATCCGGATTGAGTCGTTTTACTTTTGGTGTGAGTGGGGTATTTCGGTGACGTCTGCAAAACCGACTTTGTATAAGCGCTGAACTTAAGTGTTAAACCAAGTTCTATAATTCGGGCTGTTCCGCATCCGAAAAGTCACCTCGTAGTACGCGAAAACGTTTTCTCGCTTCGGCTGTATACACACTGCCTGGAAACTTGTTTAGAAACTCCCGATAGATTTCCATGGCTTTGTCCTTATTAGCCAATTGGCGTTCATAAATTTCTCCCTGCAGAAAAAATGCATCGTCCGCCAGAATGTCTTCCGGGTAATCGGTAAGGATTTTTTGAAGCAAGCCGAGGGAGGTTTCAAACTCGCCCTTCTTCATGCGGATATTCGCCTCTAACCAATAGACGTCATCAAGAATGGTATGATTGGAGAATGATACCCAGGCCGAATCACTGCCGGGAGTCAGGCTGATATTTAGCAGAAATGCCTCTTCTTTTGACATCCCTTTTGTTGAAACCTTTATCCGGCCCTCTTTTAAATATGAGATTTCTTTCAAAGCATCAGCCGTCTTGTTCTGATAAAGTAACAACTCAATTGAAGCAAACGCTTTTAAGGCTGAGCCTACAGAATCGAATGCAATATTTTCTTTGATGCGCATACTCAACTCCATCGCATCGTTGGCAATTTCGCGGGTAGTGGCTTCTTTCAAAATATCGAGGTGCTCCTGTGCAAGCCGGAAGTTGCCGCGGTAATAAAACAGCTTTGCATTTTTTAATTTCGCCTCATAGCCAAGCGGACTTTCTTTCAGCGCCTTTTCAACCTGTGAGTAAAGTAAGGAAGACTCCCAGGTTTCTCCCTTCAGTAAATAAATATCACCAAGATCCAACTTCGTTTTTGATTTTATCTGCAGTGATGCTCGCGGGTTTTCGATCAGGTTATTCAATAATTCAACGGCCTTATCTTTCTCATCAAGGTAGTTGGCATACAACAATGCCTCACTTCGTTGAGCTTCATGCGCATTGGGGTTATCACGATATGAATCAATAAATTCGGTATAGGCCGCAATTAAGTTTCGTACGGAATCTGCATTAACCGGGAATGTGTTTTTAATCCGCGCTTCACGGGTTTTAACCAATCCTAATCGTGCCTGTAGATAATACGGTCCTGTAGGATATTCTTTTACCACATAGCTGTAACTGCGAAAGGCGTTGTCATAATCTTCATTGTCCAATGCTACCCGCGCCACCTCCATGCATCGTTCGCCAAATTTTTTATACCGCTTATCGTAAGCCCGCGCCTGAATAAAGGACGCATAAAAATTCTTTTGTTGCATGGTCACCCAGATCAACAAATCGGAGTACACATCAACATCCGGATACTTTTGAATGCGGTCGTATAGAATTTTCTCCAGGCTCTCCAACTCATCAGGTTTAGTGAGCAAGGCCTGCATCACATTTTTCACGTACTGAATATTACCGGAGTTTTGGGTAACATAATTCAGGTACTCTTGAACCATCTTGTCCTTTTCTCCCTTCACCCGGTAAAGCATGGCCAGCTCCAGGCAAAACAAATAGGGGTTTCCAACCGTTTGCCTGCTTTCGGTTAATGCAATTATGGAATATTCCGCTAGTGATTTACCCGACAAATAATCCGCAATCATCTTAATGCGGGTTATGTTGCCCTTGTAGGTTTGTATTAAGTCTTTAAAATATTTATCTGCTTTGGCGAGCTCACCTGTTCGGGCATAAACAATTCCTACGTCTGTTCGGTATTGAATATTTTCAGGATCCCTACGCAATACCCGTTTCAAATAAGCATGCGCCTCTTCACTATCTCCGGCATCAAGTAAAACGCTTAAATAATTATTGTGGATGTACGGAATATTAACATCGCTTTTGGCCAGGTCGCGATATAACTCAATTGCTTTTAGCTTATCACCTTTTAATAAATATTCATTAGCCAGTTGAATGTCTTGTTGATTTTGAGCATTCAACGAAAGACTACACAATACCGAGGGTATTATTATTAATAATATATATATGTATTTTTTATAATAGTTATTAGTCATGTTGAAATGTGGACAATTTTTCGCTGGTCTTGTGGTGTTTAATTTACGTTAATTTTTTATGGAAAATATTCGTTTCGTTATCAGTGGGTTATCTGGGTTATCAACATGGTGTGGATGCTTGTAAAATCTGCTTTGTTAATTAAACGAGGTGTTGAAAGCTTTTGTTAGAGACGGTTTTTTACACAATTGATACAGTGGTTTTGACTTTTTAGAGATATTCAGGGTTTTGGTGTATTATTTTCCCTGTTATCCACATTGTTTTCAATGTTTATCAACAAGGGACCCACTTCCCAATTTGCCTTTAAATTTGTTGTTGGAAGGCCTTTTTCCGATTTCCAAAAGATTACTGGCTCAGGTTCCGCCTTGTTGAAGAAATTACCGGGGTCCCATTTTCCGTTTTTGTTCCTGTCTATGATAACCCGAACATAATAATCGGCTGGTGCCAGGTTTTCGAATCTTGCAGTTTTTGAATCGGACTGCTGAATAACTTGAAAGCTTTTGTTAAGTACATGAACCAGAATATTCGCTTCAGAATTTACTTCTATAAAAATTATTCCTGAGTTATCTGGGGTAATGGTTTTAATTGGTGACTGTAATGCTGTTGAGGAATCAGACTCTATTGAAAGTATGGTGTTGGCAGGAAGTATTAAATTGTTGAGAGGTATAGTCGGCTTTTCTTCTTTTGCGATCTCCTCTTTTGCTACTTCACCTCTTTCCCTTGTTATTCTTCCAGAGGCGGGTGGTTTTGTTGTAAAGTCTGTTTCTTTGGGAAGGGTCTTATTAATGTAGATTTTCCTTCTATCCTCGCTGTAAGTGATGTCTTCTGCTGAGAAGAGAATTTTATTTACGGAATCTGTTTGAATGAATATGCTGTCAGTTACAATACTTAGAATTGGTTTGTTTGCTGTAATTTCTGCATTCAGTACTGATTTATTTTGAAGGAAGTCAGCATAAGTAATTTTGGTGGTAAAGTTTTCTTTGGTTGATGTCCGCGTATCAAATTTTACGTAGATCAATGTATCAATTGTGTTAGTTGCGCTATCAACGAAGTGAATATTAACAGGTAGACTGTCGAGTTGTGGGAAAGTATTGTAAATGCGAACAGTTGAAATGTCTTCTAGAAAAGAACTGATAGCGATCGAATCAACCTGAGAAGTAACTTTATAATCAGCGATACCTTTGGTTGTCCTTACGTTAAAGTATCGGGCAATGGGCCTGGCAGAAATTAGTTTAAATTCACGTTGATCCAACAGAACAGTTTTCAAGTTTTGTTGTGTTACGGACGAATCCAATTGTAAAGGTTTGGCCTTAAAAGCAAAGGCTTCATTTCGGCTATCGACTATCAGGTTTTTATTTTTATCATCGAACGCATAGAGCAGATAACTTCCCGCTTTCAGATTGTCGAGCTGGTACTCTCCTTTGTCGTTTGTGATAGTTATCCACTGGGCTTCGTGCTTGAAAATGTTTACCGTGTCGTGATAGGGTACCAGTCCTACTGTATAATTTTTCAACAGCTTATCCTCCAGAAGACTGGAGACCGATCCGGAAATGGACAAGGAATCAATAAGACTACCGGTACTGAATGCAAGCTTGAGATTCACAGCAGGATTTCGCTCGGTCAAATCCTGAACAGCATCGCGAAACATAATGGTATATGTGGTGCTGTCTTTTAGTTCGCTGTTGAGCTTTAGTATTACTGTTTTCTTTCTTGCCTCTGCCTCAAACTTTTTTCCAATGGATGGCGTGATAATAATTTGTTCGCGTGCCGCATTCACCTGTACCAGTTCATCAAACGTAAGTTCGATTTCGTTCCCTTTAAAATTTGTTTGGCGGTCAGGTGGATTCGACTTCAGCAGGGTTGGTGGTTGTTCGTCCTTTTCTCCTCCGGTAGGTGTTGTTTGCTTGGCGCATCCAAGTAGAATTATGGGTATGAGTGCTATGTATCTGATTAGTCTCATTTGGGCCGCGCAATATAGATTAGGCTTGAAAAGTTAGTTTTTTTTCTGGCTTCACTATTCGATTTTAATCCATTTAGAAATCCGTTAACGTATTGCCTATATCCTGGTTTACCTTTGTATTTTTCGCTTAGCAGACTGATATAAAATGAATCCAGAATCATGGGTTTTATAGCTACAAGTTCAAATCCATTTCTGTTCAGCAGTTGTGTCATACTTTCTTTTGAAAAGTGCCAAAGGTGTCGCGGCACATCAAACCCAGCCCAATATTGTTTGTAGTGCTGGGCATCGGGGGATTGATAGTTAGGTACTGCAACAAATAAAGCGCCACGTTTGTCGATTAGCTGAAGAAATGTGGCAAGTGTTTCGTTCAAGTGGGGTACGTGTTCCAGTACATGCCACAGGGTAATGGCAGAGAAATTATTTTTACCTAGATCTTTAAGCGATTGTAGTGTTGTAATGCCTAACAAGTTGTCCGCTTTTTCACGGGCAAGATTGGAAGGCTCTACTCCGGCTATGGTCCAACCTTTCTTCTTCATCGTTAAAAGAAATTCACCGGTCCCGCACCCAAAGTCTAGTACTGACTTATTCTTACTTGAGGTCTGCGATTCAACAAGTTTTTGCTTCCACCCAAGCGTTACTTTGCGGGCAGTTCGGTAGAGACTTCCAACGAAACCTGATGTGTTTCCGGAATGGGAGATGTATTCATCAGACAAATAATATTTATCAAGCTTCTCTGAATCGGGTCGTGGTGTTGTGATGCCTAAGGCACAGGAGCTGCAGATTTTTATCTGAAATGTTTCATGTGAAACCATGTAATCTTTACAACTGTACAGATCGGTTAATTGTGTACCGGAACAAACGGGGCAGCGATCAATGGTTGTCATTATTTGCCCATGTAAACAGTAAGAATAGAAATATCAGCGGGAGAAACACCACTGATTCGAGAGGCCTGACCGATCGTTTCGGGTTTTATTTTTTTGAGTTTTTCCCGTGCTTCTGCAGATAGTGCTTTCACCCGATCGTAATCAAAGTCAGCCTTTATTTTATAATTCTCCAGAGATCCTATTTTTTCAGCCAGTTTTCTTTCGCGCTCAATATAGGTTTGGTATTTGATTTCTATCTCGGCTTGTTGCTGAATTTCTTCTGAGAATTGATTTATCGTTTGAGCCAGGTCCCGGTTAAGCGACTTGATTTCCCGAATGCTGATCTCGGGCCGTTTCAATAGTGATGCAACCGCTATCTTCTCTCGGATGACAGCCGTGTTCATTTGCGTCAACTCATCGTTCACATGAATCGGATCAACTTTCACTTTTTCAAGGAAAGCGATCAGATGATTTACACCGTTCTTTTTGTCCAGTACACGGTCAAGTCTTTCGTCTGTAGCAAGCCCCAACTTGTGGCCTAATTCCGTTAAGCGAATATCGGCATTGTCCTGACGGAGCAGCACACGATACTCAGCCCTTGAAGTAAACATTCGATACGGTTCTTGCGTCCCTTTGTTCACCAGGTCATCAATGAGTACCCCGATATAAGCTTCGGAACGTTTCAGCACGAAAGGATCCTTGTTATTGATTTTGTTGTGGGCATTTATTCCCGCCATTAGGCCTTGACAAGCCGCTTCTTCATACCCCGTTGTACCGTTAATTTGACCAGCAAAATACAGATTATCAATGAGTTGCGTCTCTAATGTCAGTTTGAGCTGTGTTGGCGGAAAAAAGTCGTATTCAATGGCATAACCTGGCCGAAACATTTTAGCATTTTCGAAGCCCTTTATTTTTGTAAGCGCTTGATACTGAATGTCTTCTGGCAATGAGGTAGAGAACCCGTTAACGTAGATTTCAACGGTATTCCAGCCTTCGGGCTCTACAAATATTTGGTGTCGTTCGCGTTCCGCGAATCGGTTGATCTTGTCTTCTATCGAGGGGCAGTATCGTGGCCCAAGCCCTTTTATTCGACCACTAAACATGGGCGATCGTTCAAACCCTAACTTTAGCGTATCGTGCACAGATTCATTGGTGTATGTAATCCAACAGCTTAGTTGATTGGTTAATGGCTTTGTATCGGAGAAAGAAAACTTAGCGGGGTTTTCATCTCCTTTTTGCTCTTCCATTTTGGAGTAATCCAACGAGCGTCCATCAACCCGTGGAGGTGTCCCCGTCTTCATACGACCCGCCTCAAACCCCAGGGAAGTCAGTTGTTCGGTAAGGCCCGTGGCCGATTTCTCGCCAGTGCGTCCTCCACCAAAGTTTTTCTCTCCAATGTGAATTTTTCCGTTTAGGAATGTTCCATTTGTGAGTACAACCGCTTTGGCTTTTATCTCAATTCCCAAGGCCGTTTTAACACCCACAACCCGGCCCTCTTCAACTAGTATTGAACTAACCATTTCCTGCCAGAAGTCCAGGTTTTTGATGTTTTCCAAGGCTAGTCTCCATTCTTCTGCAAACTTCATCCGGTCATTTTGTGTGCGCGGACTCCACATTGCTGGCCCCTTCGAAAGATTGAGCATCCTGAATTGAATCATGGACTTATCGGAAACGATTCCCGACAAACCACCCAAGGCATCAATTTCCCGAACAATTTGCCCTTTGGCAACCCCACCCATAGCAGGGTTACACGACATTTGGGCTATCGTGCCCATGTTCATCGTAATTAGCAGAACACTTGACCCCATGTTCGCTGCGGCAGCAGCAGCCTCACAGCCCGCATGCCCCGCACCCACCACAATTACATCATACTCTTTAAACATAGTGTTGTTCCACGTGGAACGATTAAACCGGATTAATTAGCCTTTCTAAGGATGTCCACAATTCCACAAAACTTTCCACAAAGCGTTTCACGTGGAACAATCCTAACGCAAAGATAAGTAAGCGTCTTCTTTTCCTCGCATGGTTGATTTATGGCTTGTGGTTTTGTCTTTATAGCCAATCAGGTGCAGAATGCCATGAATGATTACGCGGTGCAGTTCGGAATCAAGGGGAACTTTAAATTTTACAGCATTCTCTTTAACGCGGTGAATACTGATAAAGATGTCACCAGAAAGAGCTGATTTTTGGCCTTCGGTGTAGTCGAAAGTAATGATATCCGTTAAGGTGTCGTGATTTAGGTGGGATTGGTTAAGCTGTAGCAGAAATGTGTCTGAGCAGAAGATTATATTGATTTCTCCCAATTCTTTTCCCTCTTGCTTCACCACTTGCCCTATCCAGGTACGGGTTTTTCGTGGATTAGCCAGTTTAAACTTAACTTTCTCGGAAAAGAAGTGGATGGTAGACATTGCCTACATATAGAAGCTCAGCTCAACAACCTTTCCCCCATCTTTGAATTCTACCTCATCAGAAAGATGTTTCATTAAGAAAATCCCCCTTCCTCCGGGTTTTTCAAGGTTTTCAGGTGATGTTGGGTCGGGCAGGTTATGGTAATCAAAACCGGGACCCTCATCTTTAATGGTAAATTTTAACAGGTTCTCGTTTAGAAAGAGGCTCAGGTATACATTTTTTGATGAGTTACCGGCATTGCCATGCTTGATTGCATTATTGACAGCCTCTGTTACCGCAATCATAATGTTGCCGTAAATATCTTCATCCAGGTGAAAACGCTCTTTGGCATTATCGATAAAGCTTTCAATCATGCGGATGTTATCAATAATCGAAGGAACCTGAATGCTGATGGTATTCATTTTCGCGTATAAAAATTAGTTTTCGCGCAAGCGCTTAAAATATTCGTTTACTTCTTTCTTATAAAATGGGTACAATTTAGGGGGCACAGTTTTCAACAATTCTACTTCTTTTTCCTTTAACCGTAAATACTCCTCAATGGCCTTGGGTATTTCTTTTTCATAATCCTTGGCCGATTCCCCCTTTCGCTCTTCATCCATATCCTGCTCGCGTAAAGATTGCTCTGCTTCGAGCAGCCGGGTTAGAATTTCGCGTTGCCGTTGAATTAACTGATCTGTAAGTCGTTTGTTCACCAGGTCGATCTCTGAGTCCTCCATCTTTTCTGAAATATCGTTGCCCGGCAACTTGCCGCCTTGCTCTTCAAGCTTTTGCTCCATTTCTTGTAAGGCACGCCTGATTCGCTCCTGCTCAGCGGCCATCTCAGCCAATTCTTCCGATAGTTCTCTTCCGCCCTTTCCACTATTTTTCAGCTGTTCAATTTTATTATTGAGCTGTTGCTGCATTTGGCTAAGATTGGGCTGGCTTCCTTTCTGCTTTCCTTTTTTACCTGAAGCCTGGGCATTGGCCATCATTTCCATCAGCATATCAAAATGGCTGTCAAGCATAAGTGCCAGGTTGTTGAGTGAAGTCATGCCGAATTGCATCTCCGTAGATATCTGCGGCCTTCTTCGTTCACGGTAAGCTTCAATGGCTTTGTCGAGCCTATCGTTTAGTTCCGTGACTTCCCGGGTTACAAACGATCCCATCATAGGATCTCGTTTACCAAGGGCTAACAGGCTGTCCTCCAACACTTTAACGTCATCCTTAATCTTCAACTGACGTTGAGCCAATTGATTGAAGCGAGGGTCACTCTGTTCCAGCTCCGAGAATTCTTTCATTATTCCTTCCTGGTCGTGCGATAATTTGATCAGCCCGTGGATGATTTGACGCAGCGTCTCCAGGTTCTGCATATCAATTTGCATGCTCATGGCATTTTGCATACTCTGCATCTGCTCCTGCATTTCCTGCATTTTTTGAATAGCCTTTTGCTGAGAGCTTTTTGATTCACCAGGTTTTTGGTTTTCAAGCTTCTGCTGGCTGTCTTGTTGCGAATCCTGCACTTCTTTGCTGTCTTCCTGGTCAGGGATACTCTCTTCCGAGTTTAATTCCTTTGACATGTCCCGCAGCTCTTCCAGCTTTTCTTCGGCCGACTTAAATTCTTCTTGTAATTTTTTCTGTTCCTCTGCAAGATCGCTGGCTTTCTCGGCTGCTTCACTTTTTGCTTTTTCGGCTTGCTCCTTATTTTTCTGAGCAGCACTTTCCTGCATCTCTTTTTCAAGAGCCTGTGTTTCTTGCAGCAGCTGCTCTTGACTTTCCTTTATCTGCTCAATGTCCTTGATGGCTTGATCAACCTGAAATTCAAACTTCAGTTGTTTGAAATTTTCCAGAATGCGTTCAAGCTCTTTCTCCAGATTTTTAGAGTTCTTGTTGAGCTTATCCAGTAAGCGCTGCATCTGGTTTGTATCGGTATTCTCTTTTAGGAGTTTTTCTAATTCCTCCAGAAGCTTTCGGGTTTCATCGTCCAGGAGTTCATCCATTAATTTTTGTATCTGCTCTGCCTTCTCCCGTATGCGCTCATCTTGTTCCGTAAAGGCATCCTTCTTGTCATCCAGCAACTTGTTTTGTTGCTTCAATTCGTTCAGCAGCTTCTCCAGGTTTTTCTTTTGTTCTACGATTTCTTCCAACTTCTTTTTGTCTTGCCAATCGAGCGATTGCTTTCCTTTTAGTTTTTGTTGTGCTTCGTTTATTTGTTGACTCAGTTCTTGTGCTTTTGCTGCACCCTCTTCAATTTTTTCTTCTGTCTGCGCTTGTGCTTTTGAGATGTCGGTTACTAGCTGATCTTTATCGGGAACAAAAAATGTATACACCGAAGATCGCGTAGACTTATGCCCGTTAACACCATCATTATCCCAAACCTGCAGGTAGTACTCTAAGTATTCACCCGGTTTAAGTGACAGGGAATCCAGCTGCCAGTTGTAAAAGAAACTTTGCTGCTGTTGGTTGACACCAATCGGTATGGCTACCGATCGCTCAATAATTTTTTTCTGATCAACATTTTTCACATGGAACACCAATTGAAGCCGGCTCAATCCATAATCATCGGAAACCACTCCACCCAGAACAATTTGTTTGTACAAAACAGAGTCACGAAAATTATTCACCAGCATTTGTGGATGCTGATCTTTTACCACATTAATGGAATAGCCAATTCGTTCTTTATTTCGGCTGTGTTCATTTTCTAAAATGATTTCATACTGATCCGGATTCTGAAATCCTTTTTTATAACTAAAAACCTGATCATCAGATAGTTGCATGTCTTCTACATCGCTATTCGAAAACCGGATTGCTGCCTGTACGGTGTGTGAAGTTTGTATTTTCCAATTCGCAACAGTGCCTTCCGGAATTTCTATACTGCCAGCATTGATGAGCTTTTCATTTGTGCGTTGCAGGTAACGCGGATATTCCAATTGCAGTTCAAGTTGTGTTAACTCAGGCCTGTTTGCCAACACAAGTTCAAATGCGGGTGATAAAAAACCTGCTGCCTCAAAACGAATTTGTTTGCCCTCCTGAAGTTTTTCAAACACATACTGAAAGTTGCCCGTACCAACGGCCTCCATTTTCAAACGTTGATCGTTTACATAAATGTAACAGGCATCGGGAATAGCATTTCCTTCCAGCGAAAGCGAAAGCAAAAAATCTTCATTGAAAAAACCGGTGAGTGATTCATTTTGAATGGTGAACGCAAAAGGTGCTTGAGGAGTAAATGCCTGGTTAAAGTTTACCAGTCGGTGCGTGCTTTGTGTGATAATGTTTTTGTTTACCAGCACCAATAAGAGAATGATGCCAACGGGGATCGCCAGAAACTTGAGGTATCGCGTATTCGATGAAAGGTCAATGGCTGAATCGAAACGAATGGGCTCAAAAGTTAACGACTTCTGCTCCACGCTTGCGGTTGCCAACGCAGAGTTTTGTTTCACCCGAATTAACTGAATGAGATTAACTAAGCGATCCTGAATTTGCGGAAAATAATTTCCGATCAGGCGTGCACTTTCTTCATCGCCAATTCCCTTATGTGCAATCCAATATTGAATAGGTTCTTTTAGAAAACGAAAAGCACAATACCCGACAGTAGCAATGAAAACAAGAACAATCAAAGACTTAATCCACGGATTAAGCCAAAAGGCATACTCAAACAATGCAGCCAAAACAAAATAGGCCAGTACAACACTCAGGGTTAGCAACACCCCTTTCAACAACAGGTTTGTATAATACCTTTTTCTGAAGGCGTTGATGTTTTCCCTAATCCGATCCGTTCCGCTTCCCATTTGCCTCGATTTATATTTTGAAAACGAGTTTACTGTAAACAAGGTTTGCAGCAGACTAAAGATAGGTGCTTAAGTGCACGCAAGCAATGCGTATTAATATGAAAGTTACTCTGGTGTGGAGGGGCGGATAATCCACTGGTGCTCTAATTCAAAATATTCAATTACAGCCATCTTCAATAGCTTTTCCTGCTCAAGCAGATCAAAGTGAGGAAGCTTTTTGATCATTTTCCAGTGAGGCCACCCCTCCTGATCAATGCCGTCAAGTTCGTAGTAGCCCGAAAGGCTCAATACTTTACAAATAGCAATGTGCATTAAGTCTTGTTTTTCCTCTTTCGAGAATAGACGGTATCCCTGGCCCAATTCCTGAACGCCAATCAGAAATAAAACACCGTTCAGGTCTTTTGGCTTTTTACCAAGAGACTGCTCAATAAAACCCAACAGCTGTTGCCAGCTTCGGTCCAACTCCAGATCGCGCTTAAACATGGTTAAGTTCTTCCCAATATTCAAAGGCCCTGCGAAGGTGTGGTATTACAATGGTCCCTCCCACTAATGTAGCGACTCCCATAGCTTCCTGAACCTGATTCGTATCCAAGCCAACCTCTTTGCATTTTCCCAGGTGATACTTCACACAATCATCGCAGCGTAGCACCAGTGAGCAGGTAAGACCGATCAGCTCTTTGGTTTTAACATCAAGGCTGCCCTCCGCGTAAGCGTTGGTGTCCAGGTTGAATATGCGTTTTATAATCAGGCTATCGGAAGCCATGATTTTCTCATTCATTTTACTTCGATATGCATTGAAATCTTGAACTAATCCCATGGTTGGTATATGGTTACGTGTTTTATCTTAATTTCAGATAACAAATGTAGCAACAGGAAGCTCTGAAAATGAATCTGCCGGAATTGTTTCACGACTTTATCACCCTGATCTATCCGCGGTATTGTCCTGCTTGTATGGATGGATTGGTAAAAGGCGAAGAAATTCTATGCAGCAGGTGTATACATGAGTTGCCCCGAACCAATTTCCACCTTTCCAGAGAAAATGCTGTCTTTAATCGCCTGTATGGTCGGTTGCCGATTCATTCTGGTGCGGCCTTTTTGCATTTTCATAAGCAGGGAACGGTTCAGAATCTACTGCATGAATTCAAATACAATAATCGCCCTGAAATTGGCCGGAAGCTTGGCAACGTATATGGTGAAGATTTGGACAAAAGTGGATTTTCCGGTCATTTTGACCATATTTTGCCTGTTCCGCTGCATCCATCAAAGCTGAAAAAGCGCGGGTACAATCAAAGTGAGGAGTTTGCAAAAGGCTTGAGTGAACGGTTACAAAAGCCAGTAGACGCCAGTGCCTTACAACGGGCAAGGCCTACCGAAACGCAAACACGAAAATCCAGATTAAAGCGCTGGCAAAATGTGGAAGACGTTTTTATAGTAAGTGAACCCGAGAAGGTGGCAGGTAAAAAATTGTTGTTGGTTGACGATGTGATTACCACGGGTGCAACCCTGGAAGCATGCGGTCAGGTATTGCTCGAAGCAGGATGTACACAACTTTGCGTTGCCGGCATTGCCTATGCAGCAGAATAAAAAAGCCTTCCGTTTTTCGGAAGGCTTTGCAAGTAGAGATTGAAAATTTATTTAATAGTTCGAACCAGCGCGGATCATGGCACAACGGAAACCAATCGTAGCCGTAGCGCTGTCCTGATCCAGGAACCTGCGCGTACCGGGCGACATCCAGTAAGCAACATCTTTCCAGCTTCCTCCTTTATATACACGAGCACGGTCAGTAACTAAAGAAGTAAAGCTTTCAGCATTGCGTGTAGTCCATTCACCTGTATCCGGATCTTTAATAACATTGTTATTGTAACCACGGGCATCATCCAGGAAACCATCTCTGCGTATCGGGTTCAAGTCATCAACATCCTGAAAAGAAAGCGGACGGTAAACATCCTGTACCCACTCGCTTACGTTACCGGCCATATTATACAAGCCGTAATCGTTCGGAGGGAATTCATAAATATAAGATGTGATAAGTGCGCCATCGTTCAGACGACCAGCAATACCGGCATAGTCACCACGACCACGCTTGAAGTTGGCCAGCATAAAGCCCATTTGTTTTCCGTAAGGGTTACGAACGGCATGACCATCCCAGGGGTATACGCGCTGGTGGGTTTGCATTTCTTCCAACCACTGCGTTCCGATCATTGCCTGCGCGGCATATTCCCACTCTGCTTCTGTTGGCAGGCGATAGGAAGGAATAACAATACCGGATTCCAACGGAATACGGCCATCGGTTTCTGCGTATTCAGTGCCGGCTTCTTCAGCCAGCTGAATGTTTACAGCACGTGTTCTCCAAACCGTATAATTAGAGGCCTGAGTCCAGCTAATACCCACAACCGGGAAGTAGCGGAAACCAGGATAACGGAGATAGTGATCAACATAGGGATCGTTAAAGGCCAATTTTCCAACCCAAACGGTAGTGTCCGGCAAGGCAGCCTGATAAACTTCTTGCGAAGAATCACGTGCCATGTAGTGCAGGTATTCTAACCAGTGGATATTGGCGATTTCTGTTTCATCCATGTAATAGGAAGCAACAGAAACGGTTCTCTCAATATTGTCGCGATAGGACATCACATCTTCTTCAAATGATCCCATCACGGTGCGCCCCCCCTCAATAAAAACCATGTTTGGGGCATCGGGTTGGCCCTGATAGGCATTAACCATAAAACCTCCAGCATCCTCATCATTAAAGGGAAGTCCGGTGGCCGTACTTACCTGGCCAGGGTTTGAGGCAGTAGGCCTGCCACCTCCGCCACCAAAAAGTGAACATGCTGATAGAACAACAGATCCGGCAGCTAATACCAAAAGAGCCTTAAGATAATTATTCATTGTAACGTTGATTTTAAAGCAACTGCTAATATAGATACATAAATACATGTTTTCCAAGCAGAAGCAATTTTATTCATAAATCATTAATCCAATACCAAAGGTCACGATAAAACGCCATTTGTTCACCCGTATTGTTTTGAGATAGGCCTATCCCAAAAGCGGAAAGAACCCGCCCGATAAAGCATCAAAAATCCCCGTTAAACGGTATTTAACCGGTGCCTATTTGCTGGCATGGAATTTTTAAAGGCATCTCCAAATAGCTTAAAGATGCTTTCGATTCAGGAATTCAGATTTTTACCGTTTGAGAAGAAGTGTGATCTGGTTACGTATAACGGCCACTACCTTACGTATAGGAAAATGGGCGATTGTAAGGTATTCCTATACCACTCTGATAACTTTTTCATTGAGGTCTATTATTCTACCAAATATCAGAAGGTGCTGATGATAAATGCGTTTGAAGAACAACGCGGGCTCGAACCTTACCTGGATAAAATTTCGTTGACCGATTTATACTCCAAGCCACTCATGTAGTGCAATAGTTCAATGGCCTGGTTAACGTGTTCAACCGGATCAACAATAAGTAAGGGTTTTCCCGTTTGCTCACGCAGTTTGCAATTTCGTGGATGCCCCTGAACATATTTTAACACATTACTGAACATGGGCGAGTTAAAATACTCGTCTTTGTTTGAAACAAAGTAACCGCGCATTTTTCCACCCTTCAACGAAAGCTTTTCAAAGCCAACCCGTTCACCCAGCCAGCGCAGGCGAACGGAGTTGATCAGCTCCTGAACAGATTCTGGAAACTCTCCGAACCGATCACGCAATTCGGCTATGAATTTTGCCAATTGATCTTCGTTTTTAATATTGTCCAACCGGGCGTAGAGTTGCAGACGTTCACTGGTATTGTTTACGTAGGTTTCCGGAATCAAAATCTCTAAATCAGTTTCGATAACACAATCCTGAACGATAAGCTTTGCTTTTTCAGCAAGCTCAACCGCAAACAGATCTTTGAAAACAGTTTCTTTCAATTCCTGGATGGCATCATCCAGAATTTTGTGGTACGCATCAAAACCAAGATCATTAATAAAACCACTTTGTTCTGCGCCAAGCAAATTTCCCGCTCCACGAATGTCGAGGTCGCGCATGGCTACTTTAAAGCCATCACCCAAATCAGAAAACTCTTCCAGCGAAGCTAATCGCTTTCGAGAATCGGAGGTTAACAACGATGCAGGTGGTGTAAGTAAATAACAGAAGGCTTTTTTGTTGGAACGACCAACGCGGCCACGCATCTGGTGCAGATCAGACAAACCAAACATGTGTGCCTGATTGATGATGATCGTGTTGGCGTTGGGAATATCCAACCCCGACTCAATGATGTTGGTGGAAACCAGCACATCATATTCGCCATCAATAAATTTCAGCATCACCTTCTCCAGCTTGTCACCATCCATTTGGCCGTGCGCAATGCCGATGCGCGCATCGGGAACAAGTTTGAAAATAATATTGGCAACTTCTTCAATGTCGCTAACGCGATTGTGCACAAAAAACACCTGGCCTCCCCTGCGCAACTCAAAACTCACCGCATCGCGAATGATGGTTTCGTTGAATGTGTGAAGTTCTGTTGTTACCGGTTGCCGGTTTGGTGGAGGCGTGGCGATGATACTTAGGTCACGTGCGCCCATTAATGAAAAGTGAAGTGTGCGCGGAATTGGTGTGGCCGTAAGTGTGAGCACATCAACGTTGTGCTTGAGTTCTTTGAGTCTGTCTTTAACCTTTACACCAAACTTTTGCTCTTCATCAACAATCAAAAGCCCAAGATCTTTGAACACCACATCTTTGCTCACAATCCGGTGTGTGCCAATCAAGATATCAACTTTTCCTTCACCAACTTTTTTAGCGATATCCTTGATTTCTTTTGTGGTGCGGAAGCGCGAAATGTATTCGATAGTGACCGGAAAATTGCTCAACCGATCTTTAAATGTTCGGAAGTGCTGCATGGCCAAAATGGTAGTGGGAACCAATACGGCAACCTGTTTTCCTTCGGTTGCGGCTTTAAAAGCAGCACGAATGGCCACTTCGGTTTTACCAAAGCCCACATCACCACATACTAGTCGATCCATGGGGTGCGGTTGCTGCATGTCGTGCTTTACATCTTCGGTGGCTCTTGCCTGATCGGGTGTGTCATCGTATAAAAAAGAGGACTCAAGCTCGGCCTGCAAATAACTATCGGCAGCAAAAGCGTAGCCAGGTGCGGTTTTGCGCTTGGCATAAAGCTCAATGAGTTCCTTCGCAATATCTTTTACGCGTTTCTTGGCTTTCGATTTTTTGGTTTCCCATTCCTGCGAGCCCAGTTTGCTGATGGCCGGAGGAGCCCCGTCTTTCCCTGAATATTTTGATATTTTATGTAAGGCGTGAATGCTCACGTATAAAATATCATCATCGCGATACACCAGGCGGATGGCTTCTTGCTCGTGTCCGTTTACTTCCTTCTTTTCAAGGCCGGCAAACTTTCCGATTCCGTAATCAATATGTGTTACAAAATCACCGGGCTGCAGGGCCTGCAATTCGCGCAACGTTAGTGCTTTTGATTTCGAAAATTTTTCACGCGCCCGATAGCGGTGAAAGCGTTCGAAGATCTGGTGATCGGTATAACAAAGAAATTTTAGAGACGAATCAACAAAACCTTGCCGAAGCGACAGTTCCAAACCCGTAAAATGAAGTTCGGGATGAATCTCTTCAAAAATTCCGCGAAGGCGGTCAAGCTGCCTGGGCACATCGGCAGCCATGAAATTTATATATCCTTGCGATTGGTGATCGACCAAATTATTCGCCAGCAACTCAAAATTCTTGTTGAAAGCCGGCTGTGCAGATGAAGTCCATTCGTATGTTACCGGGTTCTCCAACACAAAGCGATTTCCAAATTCAATTCGGGTAAATCCGCAAAGTAATTTTTCAAAGGAATCACCATCGTCAAAAAGTTTGTCCGGACTAAGAATCACTTGTGTATTGCTTACCCCAACAACTTTATGAAACGAGGCGGTAACTTTTTCAAAGGATTTTTGCACAACATCCACTGCGAGCTGAACATCTTTAAACCAGATGCGTGTTTCGCGCGAAATAAATTCAAGAAAGGATTGACGCTCCTCCTGCATCAAACGGGTTTGTACATCCGGAAGAATGTTGATGAAATCAACCGTTTCCACAGAAAGTTGTGAACCCGGATCAAACGAGCGGATGCTATCCACCTCATCCCCGAACAACTCAATTCTATATGGATATTCGTGCGCAAACGAAAACACATCAATAATTCCACCACGCACCGCGAACTGTCCCGCCTCATACACGAAATCAGTTTTTTCAAAATCATACCCATGAAGAAATTCCTCCAGAAAGGTAATATCCAGCTTTTCACCTTTTTTAACCGAAAACGTATTGGAAGAAAGGGATCGCTTGTTGATCACCTTTTCGGGCAACGCTTCCGGGTACGTAACAATCAGCAGCGGTTTGGTTTTAGCTGCAAGTGCGTTGAGCACTTCGGTGCGCATCAGAATGTTGGCGTTTTCGGTTTCGTCAAACTCGTACGGCCGCTTGTACGACATGGGGAACATAAGAATCTCCTGCCCCAACAAACTCTGAAGGTCATTTTGAAAGTATGCAGCCTCCTCCCTGTCCTGCAGCACGATCAGGTAATCCTGCGGATGCAACGTAAACGAGGCGGCCACCAGCACCGCATCCAGGCTGCCAGCCAATCCTTTAATCCGAATGTGTGGGTTTTGCGCAGCAACCCCTGCGGCTACGGTCTTTACCAGACCATCCGCGCAGTACAGCTTCAGAAACTCAGTCGCCTTCAAAATCAAAAACCGCGTAAGCGAGGCGCAAAGGTAAGGTGGCGTGCCCCCGCATCAAAAAGGCGTGCTGAAAAATTCTTACTTTTAATGCATGGACAATGTGCGCCTGTTCTTTTTGTTGATGAGCCTGGCCAGTTTGATGTTTATGGTGGCGGGTTTGTTTAAACCTTGGCTGCTGTTGTGGTGGGAAGATGTACAGAACAGGAGAAAAGTGATTAAGGTTTATGGTAGTGTTGCGTTAATCAGTTATGCGGTGCATTGGGTGATTTATTTTCTGGGATAGAACCCCCCATTTAATTGGTAATAATTTTCTAAGAGTAGAACACAGTGTCGATGAAAACAGTATTCGCATTTATGCTGCTCATCATGTCAACAGTTAGCGTTTTTGCACAGACTGGCGAGGAAATGTTACATACGATGTATGAAAAAATCAATCAATTGGAAAGCTTGAGCTATGAGATACATAAGGTTGATACTTTCGTAAGTGGTAGTGTACAGATTAAATCAGGGAAGGCTACACTGAAGAAAAATACGCAAAACCCCAAGTTCCCATTTTTATTTTACGGAGCAAATAATAGTATGTATGAGTTTCTATTCGATGGAGAGAAGGCGTTGGCGATTAACCATAAAGATAAGTCACTGGAATCTGTTCAATCGCTTCATTACAGAACCTTTCTTGGTTATCCAGGTGGGCAAATGATTTTAGAGGAATTACTTTTACCTGAAATTCCTTATGACAGTAAGTTGGGTTATGGATATACTGAGATTAGCTATGAAGAATTACCTGATTGTCATGTTCTGACGATCAGGTATGCCGATAGCCATGTTTATGACGTACGCAACAGATTCAAGAAAATTTATATCTCCAAAGAAAGCCATCTGCCATTTTACCGTTATCATTTTTTAGAAAACTCTTTTGGAGAACGGCAGGTAAATGAAGCAACATTGAGTAATATCAGGATTAATGATAAGAGCGTTTCTATGCCGGATATTGATTATGAAACGTTGGCTTCTTATAAAGAATTAAAACAGGGCAATCCTGTTAGCCGTCTGGCAGAACTTTACGGGACAAACGCTCCCAATCTTGAACTAGAGAATATCAATGGAGGTAAGGCCAGACTTTCAGATATGAAGGGGAAAGTTGTGCTACTCAATTTTTGGGAAATTTGGTGTGGACCATGCATAGAAAGTATTCCCAGGATAAAGGAGCTTGCTTTAAAGTATCCTGAAGAAGAGTTTGAAATATGGAGTATAGCCAGCGATGAGAAGACCTTTTCTAAACTAAAACTCTTTGCCGAACAAAGAAATTTGAATTACGCTGTTTTCTACGGCTCAAAAGAAGATGCAGAAAAATATTATGTGTATGGGGTGCCTGAATATGTTATCATAGATAAAAATGGCATTATTCAATTTGTAACAGCAGGATATTCAGAAAACATTGAAATAGAATTGAATAAACTTTTGCTGAAGTAACTACTACATCTGCGAAACAGCTTTTTGACATTCAGCCTAGTTTATTACAAAAATCAAGACAGCCTTTCGGCAACAATGACTAACGGCTTGTCTGCTGTCGTAAACCCAATAACATATTTCTCCCCCCCGTCTTTCAAGCCTATCCTTTTCCTAAGGGTATCCGGGATCAATGGATAATTCCGTGTAATCACATTTGCTCTTTCTTCTGGTAGGTAAGGTTTGATGGATTTAGCGTCTGGTTTTACAATAGCCTCTACTTTGAAGATCCTGCCTGGAAAATCGTGAACCAACTTATCACTTGTATACAAATGTGTGTTCACGTGCACTTTGTGTATGTTAAATCGGGTGGCGACCAACTTAAAAGCTCCCGCTTTAAGAATGGATGCATTTGGCTCGTAAAGGTAAGTTGATGGAACAGAAATGGAGGATGTTGATTTCTTTTCCTCTGTTTGGGAAAACGAAAATTCATGAACCACTTCGTGTACCAGATTCACTGCGTGAATAACCGGTTCCTGTTCTGGATTGGAGGTGCATAGAAAAAGCACCTCTTTACATTCATTGTTTACTGAAAGAACATAAACATGCTGCGTGTGCGGCAACTCCTGCAAACCCTGTGAGATATCAACAAGAGGAGAAGCTTTGACTAAAACGACATCGGATTTCTTCAGCAATGGGCTGAGCAAATCAACAAC
Organism: Cyclobacteriaceae bacterium; assembly: GCA_030584025.1. Taxonomy (NCBI): domain Bacteria; kingdom Pseudomonadati; phylum Bacteroidota; class Cytophagia; order Cytophagales; family Cyclobacteriaceae; species Cyclobacteriaceae bacterium. Next base: position 3,753,987 of record CP129487.1, on the reverse strand, counting down.
GTTCGGTTCGCATTCAGAAAATTTAAAAACACGTTGATTGGCGTTTCTCCTGCGCGAAGGATCAATGTAAATAAAATCAAATCTGTTCTCGTTTTGTAGTAAAAAATCTTCAGCTGTTTGGCTGTGATAGAAAATGTTTGTGGCCCCCAGAAGGGTATGATTATGCTTCGCGATTTCAAGCAGGCCTTCATTGGGATCAACGGTGTGCACCGTGTTGCAAATTTTGCTGAACGCGAATGAGTCAACTCCAAAGCCGCCCGTTAAATCGGCACACGAAGTAAGTTTGATGCCCAGGTGCTTTTGAATGATAGATGCTTTAAATGCTGCGGTTTGCTCGGAGGAGCATTGCTCAAGATTAATTCCTGGTGGATAGACAATTCCCCGGGTACGATAATGAGAAGGAAGTTTTTCTTTGGCTTTCTTTCTCCCACGAATTTGTTCAGCTAGTACGGCCGGTGGTACACCTAAGATTTCTTTTTTACTTAACGCAAGTTTTCGCTCATCTTCGTGTTCGTGATCGAAGATGTATTGCTGAACAACTTCGGAAGCAATACGCGAAATCACTTTGAAACAGAAAAAGACCGGGCAATCTGGCGAAACGTATCTTCAAACCGCGGGTACTCACTCTCTACGGCAATTCCATTTAAAAAGTACAGCACATCGTCTTTGAGAAACAGGTAGAAGAGGTTATAAATTACAGCCGACTTGCTTTCGTTGTTTGCGGCACCATCGGCACGGTATGAACAAAGCGCCCAGCGTACGGGCAACCCGCTAACGGTTTCCTTGCCTGAATTGATAACACTAAAATTCGGGTAGTACTCTGGAAAATCGGTTTTTATATAATAGTTGAAAGCTTCATCAAGCGTGAGGCCGTTGGCCGCACCGGTACTGATACCAAGGTATTCTTGCCACACGTCCTGGCCTCCTTCATCCGGAGAGTAGACATCCGTAACCGTTGCTTCTTTTTTCACGCCCCATGATTCGGGTATGGTTATGCGATAGCCCCCCTCTTCATTTGTTACTTGTTTTTGACCAAACGACAGAAAAGCGCTAAGTAGAAATAAGAAGAAGATGCTTGTTGTTTTCATAACTGATCTAAAAGTACGGTAATGGAATCAGGATCAAAAGTAAAAATGAGGTATACAAAGCGCATGTTTGCAATAAAAAGTAATTTGTCGGCATGTTTGAATTGATTGTTATCGGTGGAGGTGCAGCCGGTTTTTTCGGGGCGATTCAAGCCGCTTCAATTAAACCTGGTATGCGTGTGCTGATTCTGGAAAAATCATCCAAGCTGTTGGCGAAAGTAAAAGTCTCGGGTGGCGGAAGATGCAACGTGACGCACCATGAGTTTCAACCCAAGGCATTGGCGCATCACTATCCGCGAGGCGAAAAAATGCTTCGCTCACTGTTTCAAAAATTTCAGGCAAAGGATGTGGAAGACTGGTTTGCGAAAAAAGGTATAACGCTAAAAGTAGAGCCTGATGGAAGGATGTTTCCGGTTACGGACTCATCTCAAACCATTATCGATTGTTTTTTAGAGGAAGCATCTAAACTGAAAATTGAAATCAAGCAGCATGCAAATGTTGTCAAACTTGAGCAGCTTGAAGGCGGACTGTGTGTTTCAACACAATCAGGAGAAAAGTTTATAGGAAAAAGCATCTTGGTCGCAACCGGGGGTCATCCGCAGCGCGAATCCTACCAATGGTTGGAAGAAGCCGGCCACACCATTACACCACTCGTTCCTTCGCTGTTTACATTCAATGATTCATCAAAACGGTTTGTGCCGTTGATGGGCGTTTCTGTCGACCAGGCGTTGGTAAAAATTGCAGGCACAAAATTTTCACAACAAGGGCCGGTGCTGATTACACATTGGGGTTTAAGTGGCCCAGCAGTTATCAAACTTTCGGCCTGGGCGGCCGAGTGGCTTCATGAAAAGAAGTATACGTTTACGGTTTTGGTAAGTTGGATCGGAGAGGTGAAGGAAGAAGAAGTTCGTACGCTGCTATTATCCATAAAGCAAACACGACCGAAACTGAAAGTATACAATGAAGCTCAATTCAAATTACCCAATCGCTTGTGGATTAAGCTTTGTGAGGAGGCTGAAATTGAAGAAAGCAAGGTTTGGGGAGAGATGAGTAATCGCCACATGAATAAGTTAATCGAACAACTTATCCGATGCACATTTCTGATGAAAGGTAAAACCACGTATAAAGAAGAGTTTGTGACATGTGGAGGGGTTGATCTGAGCGAAGTGAACACCAAAACGATGGAAAGTAAAAAAATACCCGGTTTATTTTTTGCGGGCGAAGTGTTGAACCTGGATGGTGAAACCGGTGGGTTTAATTTTCAGGCAGCATGGACGACCGCCTGGGTGGCGGCACATCATATTGCTGGAAAATAAAAAAGCCGAATCACTTCGGCTTTTATGAATAGAATAGATTAGCAATCAATACACTAAACTCTTCTCCAACATAAACTCGGCAATCTGTACCGCATTGGTAGCGGCACCTTTGCGTAGGTTGTCGGCCACAATCCATAAGTTGAGCGTGTTGGGTTGCGATTCATCTTTGCGAATTCTTCCTACAAATACTTCATCGCGGCCGTGTGCATTCACCGGCATAGGATAAACGTTGTGCTTTGGATCATCCTGAACAATAATACCCGGAGTGTTGGCCAGAATAGAACGAGCCTCACTACACGTGAAATCGTGATAGAACTCGGCATTTACCGCTTCAGCATGACCACCAATGGTTGGTACACGTACCGTAGTTGAAGTAACACCAATGGTTTGGTCGCCCAGAATTTTACGGGTTTCGTTCACCATCTTCATTTCTTCTTTGGTGTATCCGTTATCCAAAAACACATCTATGTGTGGCAACGCATTCATGTCAATCTTGTGCGGATACACTTTATTGCCTTCAATGCCTGCACGCTCATCAGTCAGTTGCTGAACAGCATCCTTACCCGTACCGGTAACCGACTGGTAGGTAGAAACCACAATGCGCTTCAACTTATATTTAACGTGTAACGGGGCAAGGGCCATCACCATTTGAATGGTAGAGCAGTTCGGATTCGCAATGATGCGATCATCAATCATCAACTCATGCCCGTTTATTTCAGGAACGATGAGTTTTTTGGTAGGGTCCATGCGCCATGCGGAAGAATTGTCGATGACAATGCTGCCCATTTCTGCGAATCGGGGTGCCCATTCCAACGAAGTGCTACCGCCAGCCGAGAAAATGGCAATATCCGGGGCCAGTTTGCAAACCTCCTCAATGCTCTTGATTTCGTATTCTTTCCCCTTAAAGGAAAGTTTTTGCCCTACCGATTTGGCAGAGGCCACTAAGTACAATTCGTCAAACGGGAAGTTTCTTTCTTCGATAACTTTCAGGATCTCCTGGCCAACCAACCCGGTGGCCCCCACTACTGCTAGCTTCATTGCTTTAGGCATTTCTAATAAGGGTGCAAAAATAGTATTTTTGGTAATAGCCAAATGCCCCCGAACCAATTATTAACATCTATCGTGAGTCGCATACGATTGCTGCTCATCAAAACGCTGTTGTTGCAAGCATCGGTTGCACTTTACTATCCGGTGTACGCTCAGCTTTCTGATAACTTTTCCGATGGCGACTTTACCAATAACCCCGAATGGACCGGAACGGTTTCACAGTTTATTGTTAACACCAACGGCCAACTTCAGCTGAATAACCCCGGTCAGGCCACCACATCATTTTTATCTGCAGGCAGTCCATCACCTACATTAAACGGGTATGAATGGCAGTTTTTCATCCGACTGGCGTTTGCGCCATCAGGAAATAATTTTGCACGGGTGTACCTGGTAAGCGATCAATCGGATGTAGCGGGCTCATTGAACGGCTATTTCCTGCAGTTTGGTGAAGCAGGCTCTGCTGATGCCATTGAATTGTTCCGGCAAACGGGTGCGAATACTGTTTCCGTTTGCCGCGCCTCAACCTCTGGTGGAATAGCCTCGGCCTTTACTGTTCGTGTCAGGGTATTAAGAAGCGAAGCGGGGCACTGGCAATTATTCGTTGATTATGCTGGTGGAAGTGATTTTGTGTTGGAGGCATCCGGAACAGACAATACGTATTCAACATCGTCCTTTTTGGGATTACGGTGCACGTATACATCGGGCAACTCCACCAACTTTTACTTTGATGATTTTTATATGGGTCCGGAGATTATGGATGAGAACCCTCCGGAAATTCAATCCGTACAATCAATTTCCTCAACCGAATTAAATGTTTTCTTTAACGAGCGTCTTGAAAGCAACACCGCGCAAGATCCTTCAAATTATTTTGTGAACAATGATGTGGGACAAGCCACGAATGTGGTTTTACAAACCGATGAAAAAACAGTACACCTCTCCTTTGCTCAACCATTTCCGAATGCAATCACCAGTCAGTTAACGGTTACCAACGTTCAGGATCTTGCAGGCAATGCCATCGTATCTGCTCAAGCTAATTTCTTTTTCTTTCAGCAACCTCCCATTGAATACAAGGACATCATCTTCACTGAAATTTTTCCTGACCCAACTCCCCTAATTGGTTTACCCGAAGCCGAATTTGTTGAACTCTTCAACCGAAGTAATAAGCCCATCAGTTTGCAGGGATGGAAATTTTCGGATGCCTCCTCGACAGCAACGCTGCCTGCTCACATTCTTATGCCGGGTGATTATGTTATCGTTACACCAACTGCATCATCTCCGGCATTTGCTGCCTATGGAACTGTAATTGGTATATCGGGTTTTCCAACACTGAACAATAGTTCGGATAACCTGAAACTTCGTGATGCAACCGATATGCTTATAGACGAGGTGAACTACACGGATGCGTGGTACAAAGATGATGATAAACGACAAGGTGGCTGGACACTTGAACTCATTGATCCGGAAAACATTTGTGCAGAAGAAGAGAACTGGGTTGCCTCCGAGCATGCGAGCGGAGGCACACCGGGTACAGAAAATTCGGTGAAGGCATCAAAGCCTGATTTAACAGGACCACGCTTGTTATCGGCCATTCCGGTTTCGGCCACTCAACTAAAATTGCGTTTCGATGAAAAACTAAACGAAGTTCTTCCGCCCCCATCGGCATTTGTGATTTCACCAACACTGACTGTATCGCAGGTAAACTTTGCAAATTCATCATTGCGTGAGTTGTTGCTGGAGCTGGAATCTTCCATTCAGCTGCAGCAACGCTACGTTGTAACCATAACATCAATTTATGATTGCAGCGGAAACCATATTCAGGAAGATCATCGGGAGGTGTCATTTGGTTTTCCTGAACCGGCCGAAGCAGGAGATGTGGTGATCAATGAAGTACTTTTTAACCCACGGCCATTCGGTGTTGACTTTCTGGAGTTGTTCAATTATTCGGAGAAGTACATCAATTTAAAAAACTGGAGTGTTGGATATTTTGAAAGCGGAAACGCAGTAAACCTGAGAACAATTACGACAGCTGATTTTCTGCTTCCGCCAAAAGCATTCATAGCATTAACCGTTGATCCGTTTACTATTCAATCACACTACCCACATGCCGAAGAATTACTTAAAGTTGAAGCGCTTCCTTCCTTTCCGGATAATGAGGGAACGGTTTCATTGGTAAGTGAAGGAGCCGAACTCCTGGATTCTTTCTTCTACACTGATGATTACCACTCAACCCTACTTCGCGATAAAGAAGGAGTTTCGCTGGAGCGCATTCATGCCGACAGACTAACCAACGATCCAAACAATTGGAAATCGGCCGCATCGGTTGTGGGCTACGCCACACCCGGATACAGAAATTCGAATTCAATAGAAATCGTTACGACAACCGGGAAGGTTAATATTGAGCCTGAAATTTTTATTCCGGTATTCGGTCAGCCCGACTTTACCGAAATACGATACAGTTTCGAGCAGGGTGGAAAGGTGGCCAACCTTAAAATTCTGGACCACCAGGGACGCGAGGTGAAGCAACTTGCCAATAACGAAACATTGGCAACAGAAGGGTTTTTTCGCTGGGATGGTGAACGCGATGATGGTACCAGGGCACGGCCGGGTTATTATGTGGTGTGGCTTGAGGTGTTTGATGGTAATGGGAACGTTGATACCTACAGAAAACGTGTGGTGATAGCAGCGCGGTATTAGCGTTGCTCAGGACAATAAATCCCCTCATATTTTTTGTTTTACACCCCACCCCGTATTTTTGCGCAACTTTTTAAACAGGGAAATCATGGCAAAGACCAAGAAAACCGCCAAGGCAGCAAAGAAAACCGCTTCCAAGGCAAAAGCTAAGAAGGCAGCTCCTAAAGCTAAGAAGGTGGCTAAGAAGCCTGCTCCGAAAAAAGCAGCTAAGCCGGTTGCCAAAAAGGCGGTAAAAAAGGTAGCTAAAAAGGCAGCGCCAAAGCCTGTTGAAAAGAAGGTTGTGGCACCTAAAAAGTCGCCTTCGGTAAAAGTTGCTGAAAGACCGGCTGTTCCAAACCTGAATACATTTTTCCCTCCGATTACACAGCGCCCCATCGCGCATAAGCCAGCAAAGAAAATATCAGTTCCCGAAGACAAAACACGTTATTCGGATGAAGAACTTAAGGAATTTGAAACCCTGATCCTGGAAAAACTGGAGAAGGCCCGTGGTGAATACAAAATTTTGAAAGAGACCCTGAATCGCAATAATGATGAGGGCACGGATGCAACATCTGGTGGAAATACCAAAGTGTTGGAAGATGGAGCGGAAACGGCCGAAAAGGAAAACCTCAGTCAGCTGGCTGCACGTCAGCAGAAATATATCACGAATTTGGAGAACGCTTTGGTGCGTATTAAGAATGGAACCTATGGCATTTGCTCGGTTACCGGAAAGCTAATACCAAAGGAGCGCTTGATTGCCGTGCCGCACACTACGCAATCCATTGAGGCTAAAATGATGAAGAAAGACTAACGTGGATTTTCTTCAGAACCATATTGAAGCATTGATTTTCTGCTCGCCTACCCCGGTAAAGCTGGCCGATATAAAATCATGTCTTTCGGAAATGTTCAATGCGGATGTTCCCGAAGAGGATATTGTAAACGCCATCAAACGATTGGAAGACAAATTTCTTTCCGAAGAATTTTCATTTCAATTGAATAAAGCCGGTGGCGGTTATCAGTTTTTAACCAAGCCTGCTTATCAGAGCAGCATCGCCATCCTGTTGAAGCAGCAATCAAAAAAGAGATTGTCTACTTCAGCGATGGAAACGTTGGCCATCATCGCCTACAAGCAACCCATTTCAAAAACGGATATTGAAAACATTCGTGGTGTAAACTGCGATTATGCCGTTCAGAAATTACTGGACAAAGGATTGGTGGAGATTAAAGGCAAGGCCGAGACCATCGGAAGACCCATGTTGTATGGCACGTCACCGAAGTTCATGGAATATTTTGGCATCAACGATCTGGCAGACCTGCCGGTGCCAAAAGATTTTACCAGCGAGATAAACGTAATTGGCGAGAGCACAGATTTAAAAGAACCCGATGCGCAAGCGTAATACATCGGGCCCCGCGCGCGGCAAAAGTGACCGCTCCTTAGGCAAAAAATCATTTGATAAACCAACTGGTTCACGTTTTTCGAAAGGAAGCAAAAGAGATTCATCTGATGATGAGAAGCGTCCGTTTAGAAAGAAAGACAGCACCACCTCGTTTGGAAAAAGTGGAGAACGCAAAGGAAGGTCGTTCGATAAACCGAAAGGCTCAGGTTTTTCAAAGTCGGAACGAGGCTCTTCTTCTGACTCACGTTCTTTCAGAAAGAAAGACAGCACCACTTCTTTTGAAAAAGGAGGAGAGCGCAAAGAAAAATCTTTCGACAAACCAAAAAGCACAGGCTTTTCAAAATCAGTAAGAGGAAGTTCATCCTCCTTTGAAAGAGGAGATGATCGCAGAAAAAAATTCTCCAAGTCCGGATCATCTTCGTTTTCATCTCAGCCTGCAAAGCCTAGAAGAAAAGATGAAGCAGGCGAACAGCCGCGTGGCTTTTTCAACAAGCAGAAGTTTAATCGAAACAAGCCCGGAAAATATTCTTCAAAGAAAGAAGAAGCACCAACTATTGCGAACACAACGGGTAAAATCCGGCTTAACCGCTACATCGCCAACAGCGGCATTTGTTCCAGGCGCGAAGCAGATGAACGCATTAAGTTGGGACTGGTTTCAGTAAACGGAAAAGTGATTACTGAAATGGGCTTTCTGGTAAGCCCCGGTGATGATGTTCGCTATGAAAGCAAAAAGCTTCAGGCCGAAAAGCCGGTGTATATTTTAATGAATAAACCAAAAGGCTACCTCACCACCACCAGCGATCCGCAAGAGCGCAACACTGTAATGCACATCATTGGTAACGCAGTGAAGGAGCGCATTTATCCGGTTGGCCGCCTCGACCGAAATACAACAGGCTTGTTGCTGTTCACCAACGATGGTGATCTTGCCGATAAACTCTCGCATCCTTCATACAACGTGAAGAAGATTTACAAGGTGGAGTTGAGTCGTCCGCTTACGAAGAATGATTTTCAAAAAATACTGGACGGTGTTCAGTTGGAAGAAGGCCGTGCTATGGTTGATGACCTGGCCATTGTTTCGGATGATGGAAAGACGGTGGGCATTGAATTGCACATTGGCTGGAACCGTGTAGTACGTAGAATTTTTGAAAAACTGGAATACGAGGTGGTTAAGCTTGACCGCTCCGTGTACGCAGGACTTGATAAGAAGGATTTGCCGCGTGGCCATTTTCGCCACCTCACCAAAGAGGAAATTATTCGGCTAAAACATTTACAATAGACTCAGGCGTCCAGAAGGGTAATGGTAAAGGTACTGCCAGCACCATACTCCGATTTTACCTCAATTTTTCCGTTGATTTTTGCTAAGGCTTCTTTCACAATGTAAAGACCAAGGCCTGTACCCTCTACACCTGTTTCGGCACGGTAAAACATATCGAAAATTTTTGGAAGCGCTTCTTTTGGAATCCCCCTGCCGTTGTCCTCAACTTCAATGCGAACATTTTTTCCGGTGCGCTGAAAGGCAACATGAATAAATGGATTTTCCTGGTTGATGTTGTGATACTTCACTGAATTAGCAATGAGGTTACTCAAAACGATTTTCATCTGAATGTAATCAGAGACAAAGTGATCATCCGTTTTCTCCGTATAACGCAGTGAGATGTCTGGGGCATTGTGGTTGAACTTCACATCGGCTATTGTGTCCTTTAATAAATCATCAAAGCGAATGGATTCAATTTTAAGATCAAGCTTTTTACTTCGCGAAAGTTTGAGAATATCACTGATAACCAGGTCGAGCTTTTTAATGCGCTCTTCGATCATGGTCATGTATCGAAGTGCAGTTTCATCCGTGAGCTCAAGCTTTGCCACGTTGGTAATGCCAAGAATAGATGCAATGGGCGATCGCAAATCGTGCGAGGTGCTATACAGAAAGCTGTCCAATTCTGAATTGATTTTACTAAGCCGGTCGCGCTCATCTTCCAGCAACCAAAGCACCATGCCCAATCCTGACAGGGTAATGAGCAAAAGTTCAACCATGCCAAAGAAAAACGGAAAACTGAAAGTACCCCCAAAGTAGTTGAAGATCACAACGGTGAAATAATAACAATACGTAACTCCATAAAGCAGGAATGCCACAATCAGCAAGCGTTGACCAATCCCTTTTTTAAACAGCGGACTTCGCCACGCCAATATGCCCGCGCATAAAAAACTAAATGCTATAACGAGGTATCGCGTCCCAATACGTAACACATAACGATTCAACGAACCCTGAACACCATCAGCATCATGAAAAACCCAAATGGTTAAGAAACTTAGCCCCACAACGACAGCCGCCCAACCCATCAGAAATTTTAGCCGGAAGGCAGTGCCCCGAAAAAGCTCAAAAAGACCAATCAGTAGAAAAAAAGCGTGTAGGAAAATGCCTGCCTGGGCCACGAAAGAGGAAGCCAGTTTAAACCCCTCAGTTAGTTGAGCGTTGTACAGTGTCGTTAGCCCTACGGAAAAAACAGATACGGCAAAACTGCCAAAGCTTAATGCCCACGTTTTCAGGTAGAGCCTTTTATAAATGTGGGCAAAGTACAGGAAGGCAATTACAATAACGGCAGCAATCAGTCCCTCGGCCAGGTAGGTGGTCGCAATGCGTGCGGTAACTTCATTGACGGAGCGGTCAAGCATGGCTGGCCTTCAATTTGGGTATAAACAAAAAAACCCCAGCATGCTAACTGAGGTTTATTAAGTGGTGACGGAGGGAATTGAACCCCCGACACAAGGATTTTCAGTCCTTTGCTCTACCAACTGAGCTACGTCACCAGTAAAATGAACAATCCTGAGGGTAAATCAGGGGCACAAAAGTATGTAAATTTACATTCGGTGCAAAACCCCGGTGTATTTTTGGATTTGAGCATTTTCAGAATTAACTATCACGTATGATTCAACAGGTAGTATTTGCGATCGTTCTGCTGGGCTTCTCCTTCTTTATTGCAAGACGGATTGGCGGGATTAAAAGAGGTATCCAACTGGGCAAGCAAACCCCGTTAACAAGCGACTCTTCTGCACGGTGGAAAAATGTGTTGCTCATCGCTTTCGGACAGAAGAAGATGTTCAAGCGGTTTATTCCAGCAGTGCTGCATTTTTTCATTTATGCCGGGTTTTTAATCATCAACCTGGAGGTATTGGAATTTATAATTGATGGACTGGCCGGAACGCACCGATTTTTTGCGCCTTACCTGGGATCAATCTACCCGGTGTTGATGAATGTGTTTGAATTTTTGGCGGTGGCGGTTCTGCTGTCGTGTGTATTTTTCCTCATCCGAAGAAATGTGTTGAAAGTTCCACGGTTCTGGTCGGCTGAAATGACAAGCTGGCCAAGGCTGGATGCCAACACCATTCTTGTTGTAGAGATTGTGCTCATGTTTGCCATCTTAACCATGAACGCAACCGATCAATTGCTACAATCCCGTGATGCGCATTATACGGCAACGGGTTCACTATTCTTCAGCAGCTTTTTAATGCCGGTTTTTGAAAACCTCGAAACCGGTTCATTGATATTGGTGGAGCGTTTTGCGTGGTGGTTTCACATTGTAGGCATACTGGGGTTTGCATTGTATGTAACCTACTCCAAGCATCTCCATATTTTTATGGCGTTTCCAAACACCTATTATGCACGACTTGAGCCGAAAGGTCAGATTCACAACATGCCTGTGGTAACACAAGAAGTTAAGTCGATGTTGGGTTTGGCAGAAGCTTCGGCCACACCACCAACTGAACCGGGTCGGTTTGGAGCGAAAGATGTTAACGATTTATCGCGCGTAAATTTAATGGCTGCCTTTTCGTGTACCGAATGTGGAAGGTGTACATCAGAATGTCCGGCTAATCTTACCGGGAAGAAACTTTCACCGCGCAAGATCATGATGGACACACGCGATCGCGTGGAAGAAGTAATTAAAAATGGTGGCAAGTTGGATGATGGTAAATCGTTGCTGGGCGATTACATCACCAAAGAAGAAATTAATGCGTGCACCAGTTGCAACGCCTGTGTGGAAGCTTGCCCGGTTATGATTAATCCGTTGGATATCATTATTGAGTTGAGGCGCTATGTGGCTATGGAAGAATCCGGATCACCTGCATCCTGGAACTCCATGTTTCAAAACATTGAAACCAATTTTGCTCCGTGGAAATTTGCATCGAGCGATCGGTTTAACTGGGCAAAAGATCAGGCATGAAATCGCCATCAGCAAAACGGACCAATAGCGTGATAATTAGCATGGCGATTCCATGTGACTACTTTCAAACAATTATTAGCGCATGAAAAATTTGTTTAACCCAACCGATGCCCAGGAAATTCTAACGCGGATTGAAAAACTCACTCCGCAAACACAACGCCTGTGGGGAAAGATGGATGTGGCGCAAATGTTGGCGCATTGTTCCATTCTGTTGCGCATCGCACGCGGATTGGATAAACCCAAACGTAGTGTGTTGGGTATTTTGTTAGGCTGGGCGGTTAAGGATAAATTTTTTGGTGCAAAGCCTCATCCGAAGAACAGTCCGACAGGAAGAAATTTAATTGTTGCCGATCAAAAAAAGTTTGAAGAGGAAAAAGAGAAACTGATCAATCATATAAAAGCATTTGCAGCAGGTGGTCCTGAAGCATGCACAAAACATCCGAATCCTTTCTTTGGAAAATTAACTCCCGAGGAATGGGCACGCGGACAGTACAAACACCTCGATCATCACCTGCAACAATTTGGAGTTTAAAATTCTGACTACATGAATGTACCAACACTGGCTGAACTTACGGCAAAAGGCGAATCACCTGAAATTTTATTTTGGGTTGGTTGTGCCGGATCATTTGATGATCGCTACAAGCGTGTTACAAAAGCGTTTGTAAAAATTATGCAAGCACTGGAGATAAAATTTGGTGTGTTGGGTACAGAAGAATCCTGCACGGGTGATCCGGCCCGCAGGGCTGGCAATGAATTTCTGTTTCAAATGCAGGCCATGAGCAACATACAAGTGTTGAATGGATATGGCGTAAAAAAAATTGTTACGGCTTGTCCGCATTGCTTCAATACGCTTAAAAATGAATACCCAGAATTAGGCGGTAACTATGAGGTGATCCATCATTCCACCTTTCTGCAGCAATTAATCAATGAAGGAAAAATCAAATTGAAAGATGGTCACGCATTTAAAGGAAAGAAAATAACCTTTCACGATTCATGCTACCTTGGCCGCGCCAACAATATTTATGAAGCGCCCCGCGAAGTATTGGAAGCGCTGGATGCAGACCTGGTAGAGATGAAGCGTTGCCGAACCACCGGCTTGTGTTGTGGCGCAGGCGGTGCACAAATGTTTAAGGATGCCGAGAAAGGTAAAAAGGAAATTAATACAGAGCGTACCGAGGAAGCACTGGCAACCGGTGCCACCACCGTGGCCGTGGCTTGTCCGTTTTGCATGACCATGATGACCGATGGGGTGAAAAGCAAGGAAAAAGAAGCTGAGGTGAAGGTGAAAGACCTGGCCGAACTTATCGCAGAGGCCAACGGTTTATAAAATTAAGATCTAAAAAAATGTTTGTACCCTTTGAAACACTCCCCGATTCAGCACGCGTTTGGATTTATCAGTCCAATCGGGCTTTTAAACCGGAGGAGGTAAATACAATTTCAACTGCGCTCCAGGCGTTTACCACTAACTGGACTGCGCACAATCAACCGCTTAAAACATCGTTTCAGGTATTACACGATTATTTTATTGTGTTGGCTGTGGATGAAGCGCACCATGAGGCCAGTGGCTGTTCGATTGATTCATCGGTGCACGTGATCAGGCAATTGAGCCAGCAAACCGGAATTGATTTTTTTGAACGCACCAACGTGGCCTTGTTGCTGGATGAAAAGGTTTGTTTGATCAAGTTGCCGGAGTTGAAACAAGCGTACGAAAACGGAGTTTGGAATAGCCAGACAACCGTGTTCGACAATACCGTGTTGACCAAAGGTGATTTTGATAGGCGATGGAAGTCCCCTGCAGGCGAGACCTGGCTTAAACGCTACCTCAGTAAGGCCGCAGTTTAAACCGAAATGGGTTATTCTTTTTTTTGTAGCTTTAACGCTTAGTCGGATAGATTATGAGGTTTGTAGTATTTTTTGCAGCGGCCCTCCTGTTTGCAGGCTGTAGTGTGGAGAAAAAAGCCACGAAAGCTTTCGTGCGCGGAGAGTATCAAAACGCCATCGACTTGTTCAAAAAGAGCAAGCCCAAAGATCAGGCGAAAGCCAATTATTTTGTGGCGGAATCGTATCGGCTATCCAACCGCGCAAAAGAAGCGGAACAATATTATGCCAAAGCAGGTGGTGCGGGTGTTGACAAAGACTCAGTAAAGTTTTTCTACGCTCAATCGCTGAAGGCAAACGCCAAATACAGCGAAGCGCGCGCGCAGCTGGAAACGCTCATTCAACAAACTTCAAATGAAAAACTGAAAGATCGGGCTGAAGCAGAACTGAATGGACTGGAGTATCTGAATAACCTGCGTAACAAGCCAAGTTATTACCGTGTAAAAAATCTGGATTTGCTTAACACGCCAGCCAGTGAGTACGCACCCGTTTACCTGAATAACGAATTGTATTTTACCTCATCGCGTGGCGATGGAAAAATTTACGAAGCAGAAGGAAAGCCCTTCACTGCCATTTATAAAGTTACCACCCGCGGAGCCAACGTTGATGTAGCTACCATTCAACCCTTACCACAAGGCATCAATGATGATTTTAGAAACGTAGGTTGCCCCGCATTCACTCCCGATGGCCGCACGATGGTGTTTGCCATGGGCAACACCCGCAAGAAGAAGGGGGGCGCGGATGTGGATTTGTACATCTCGCGTTTCAGAAATGGGGTTTGGGGAGAGCCACAACGCTTGAATGTAAACACACAGTTTAAAGACGAGTTTGATCCCGTTGCCCGCAACAACAGTTGGGATTCATCTCCTGCTTTTTCGCAGGATGGCCGCACCATGTACTTTGCTTCCAACAGGCCTGGTGGCTATGGTGGCACCGATTTATACTCGGCACAGATGGATTCACGTGGAAGATTTTCACGCGTGCGCAATCTGGGACCGGAGATCAACACAGCCGGTAATGAATTGTTCCCTTATGTGGCTGAAGATGCCAAGCTTTACTTTGCTTCCGATGGACATCCTGGCTTTGGCGGTTTGGATCTTTTTGTGGTGAAACGTGCCAGTGGTAAAACGACCATTGAAAACCTGGGCGAACCCATGAACTCGCCTGCCGATGATTTTGGAATTTTTCTCTTCCGCCCGGATCGCGGGTTCTTTACCTCCAACCGTGAAGATGGAAAGGGCGATGACGACATCTATACCTTTGTTAATGAAGATCCAAACCTGAAGGTAGTGAACTACTACCTGGCCGGAGTTACCTACACACCTACCAGCGACAGCACACGCGCCATCTTGCCGAACGTAAGAGTCTCCATGTTGGATGGTGAGGGCAGCATCATGCAGGATTACGTAACCGGTGATGATGGGAAGTTTCTTTTCCGTGTGTATGAAAATGAAGATTATACTTTAGTTGGTGAAACTGATGGTTACCTGGTGAAACGACAAGACTACACCACGCGTGGCAAGTCTGTTGACCCAAGTACGTTGAAAGAAATGATCACCAACATCACGTTGGATACCATTCTGGTGCTGGATAAAATTGAGATCAATAAAATATTTGTACTTGAAAATATTTATTTCGATTTCGATAAGTATGACATTCGCCCAGACGCTGCACGGGAGTTAGATAAGCTTGTTCAATTGCTGATCGACAACCCGGAAATTAAAATTGAAATGGGGTCGCATACCGATAGTGTAGGTTCATTGGTATATAACTATGAACTGTCAAAGAACCGTGCAGAATCTACCGTGAAATACCTGATCTCAAAGGGCATTGCACCCGACCGGCTTACGGCAAAAGGCTACGGTGAAGAAGTACCCATTGCGCGCAACACCAATCCGGATGGAACGGATAATCCGGAAGGCCGCGCACGAAACCGTAGAACAGAATTTAAAATTCTGGAAGTGGGTGTTATGCCCAAGCCCCTCAGCGAAGATGAGTTTGACGAAGACAAGTATTTCCGAAAGGGAACGGAGTTGAAGAAGGGTGGGAATTGAGGACGAACAGCTATTAATTTAATTGAGGAATGCCGGTATTACAGCCGGCATTTTTTGTAGTATCTTTTCTAACTTTGGCCACCTTTAAATCATTTGTATTATGACCTATCGCATTGAGAAAGACACCATGGGCGAGGTACAGGTGCCCGCTGATAAATACTGGGGCGCGCAAACTGAGCGTTCACGCAACAATTTTAAAATCGGGCCCGAGGCCAGCATGCCAAAAGAAATCATTTATGCTTTTGGTTATTTGAAAAAAGCTGCGGCTATGGCCAATCATGAACTCGGTGCGCTTTCGGCCGATAAAAAGGATCTGATCGCCAAAGCGTGCGATGAAATTATTGCCGGCAAGCTCGATGATCAGTTCCCGCTAGTCATCTGGCAAACCGGTTCAGGTACACAAAGCAACATGAATGCGAATGAAGTGATTGCCTATCGTGCGCATGTGCTGAGTGGTGGGAAATTAACGGATGACAAAAAAGTGTTACATCCCAATGATGATGTAAACAAATCACAATCCTCAAACGATACCTTCCCTACCGCCATGCACATTGCAGCCTACAAGCAGGTGGTGGAGATCACCTTACCGGGCATGAAAAAACTTCGCGATACGCTTGCGAAAAAATCGGCAGCATATAAAAATATTGTGAAGACGGGCCGCACGCATTTTATGGATGCAACCCCGCTTACACTTGGTCAGGAGTTTTCGGGTTACGTGCAGCAGATCGACAACAGCATCCGCGCCATTAATAATGCGTTGGAGATGGTGCTTGAACTGGCGCTTGGCGGAACCGCGGTAGGTACTGGTCTCAATACACCTAAAGGTTACGATGTATTGGTCGCAAAGAAAATTGCTGAGTTAACCGGCTATCCGTTTGTTACCGCACCAAACAAGTTTGAGGCGTTGGCAGCGCACGATGCCATGGTTGAGTTATCGGGCGCGTTGAAGCGTGCAGCGGTGGCACTGATGAAAGTAGCTAATGACATCCGCATGTTAAGCTCTGGACCGCGTTGCGGCATCGGTGAAATCATCATTCCGGATAACGAACCGGGCTCATCCATTATGCCGGGTAAAGTAAATCCCACACAACCGGAAGCATTAACCATGGTATGTGCACAGGTTATCGGCAAT
Source organism: Cyclobacteriaceae bacterium (assembly GCA_030584025.1). NCBI lineage: Bacteria > Pseudomonadati > Bacteroidota > Cytophagia > Cytophagales > Cyclobacteriaceae > Cyclobacteriaceae bacterium. Next base: position 3,737,191 of record CP129487.1, on the reverse strand, counting down.
GATGTGGCCGTTTCGATTGGCGGGGCAACCGGCCATTTTGAGTTGAACGTGTTCAAGCCGGTGATTGCCGCAAACGTACTGCAATCGGCTCGTCTGTTGGGTGATGCGTGTGTTTCATTCAATGATAAATGTGCAGAAGGCATTGAGCCAAATGAGGCGATTATTCGCCAACATTTGGAGAATTCATTGATGTTGGTAACAGCATTGAATACGCATATTGGCTATGAAAATGCCGCTAAAATTGCCAAGAAGGCACATAAGGAAAACAAGACCCTGCGTGAAGCTGCTGTTGAGTTGGGCTTGCTTACATCGGAGCAGTTTGATGAGTGGGTGCGGCCCGAGAAGATGGTGGGAAGCCTTTAAAGTAGGAATTTCAAAATAATTTGTACTTTTAATAAACTTTTTAAACTAGAACAATGAAAAAATTAGCACTACTCTTCTGTATGGCTTTACTTTTTGCGGGCACGCAATCTTTCGCCCAGCTTTCCAAGCAGGAAAAAAAGGAGTGGAAGAAAAAAGCCAAGGAATACGCCAAGAACCCTGCTAACCTGAAGCAGTTTGTAGAAGATAAGCAAACAGCCGACAACCAGGTAGCCACGCTGAACAAGCGCGTTACGGATCTTCAAAACACCATGAGCAACAAAGATGCGCGCATTGCTGAGTTGGAAGATGAGCTTTCACAAATGCGCGGGCAACTAACTGCCACCCGTGCAGAGTTGGCGCAACTCAAGGAAAACCCCGTGATAAACCCAATGGATTTTTCGCGCGGTGTAGTATTTAAGGTGCAGGTTGGTGCGTTTAAAAACAAAGACCTGTCGAAGTATTTTGACAACAACCCCAATTTTGGTGGCGAAGTAAAAGAGGGCGAACCTCAACGCATCACCATCGGTATTTTCCGCGATTATTGGGAGGCTGATCAGTTTAAAAAATATATGCGCGAAATGGGCGTGAAAGATGCCTGGATTGTGCCTTATAAAGATGGCCAGCGCACTGAAATTAAAGATGTATTGGAAGGCGTAACTGCAGAAAAGCCGAAAACAGAGGAATAAAACATATATTCGTTCGTTAGCAAAAAGCAGCATGATTAATGCTGCTTTTTGTTTTTTATGTTGATCAACTATATTGAGTTTTGTGCGATGAAGCGAATCGGATTCATAGGATTATTAGTGCTGATGACAAGTGCTGCATGGTCGCAGGTGCGGGTAGATAAGCTTGTGATCAAATCCGGAGAGTCATTCGAGTTTGACAATGAAACGGATATTCTGGTTGCCGATACCTTGGTGATGGAAGACTCATCGAAGTTGGTGTTGAACGAACTCAAGCGAGAAAATTTTATACGAGCGAAGGTCGCCATAATTGGAAATGACTGTTACATCCTTGGTGTTGGCATTCATGGTAAGGCAGGTCGTGATGGAAGATCCGGAGTAACACAAGTAGGACCATGTCGCGATGGATCGGATGGAAGCAATGGCGTATCCGGGTTGTCCGGTGGGCCCGGTGTTAACCTGTCGCTCTATGTCGAAAATCTAACCGTTAACGGAAGACTCATCATCGATCTCTCAGGAGGAAATGGTGGCGATGGTGGTGCCGGAGGAAAAGGTGGAGATGGGAGTCCGGGTACGGTTCACTGTAATGGCGGTGATGGTGCCAATGGTGGCAATGGAGGCCGCGGTGGTGATGGCGGACACGGAGGTAACCTGGTAATCAGCAGTGTAAACGCTGATATCATTCGAAACTGGATCGGCACAAAAGTATTGTTCAGAAATTATGGTGGTAAAGCCGGGCAAGGCGGACGAGGAGGATACATAGGCTCAGCCGGATTGGGTCCCAATCGCAGAAACGGTACTGATGGCAAACCCGGTGAGTATGGTGTTAACGGTGTTCGCGGAACCGAAGGAACACTTACATTTGAAATGAATCAGTAAACACATGGAGAAGAAGTGGATATACAAACCTCTTCCTTCAAAAGAGCAGATTGAAGCGCTCGGCAAAGAATTAAACCTTAATCCATACTTAACAACAGTCTTGATTCAGCGTGGCATCACCACACTGCAACAAGCAAAGGATTTTTTCAGGCCATCATTGGATCAGCTTCACGATCCTTTTTTGATGCGCGATATGGAGCAGGCCGTGCAGCGATTAAAGCAGGCACTGGATAATAACGAACAAATTTTAATCTACGGTGATTACGATGTGGACGGAACAACGGCTGTGTCATTGGTGTACAATTACCTACATCGGTTTTATCCGAATTGTTCCATTTACATTCCCGATCGGAACAAAGAAGGTTACGGCATTTCACGTGCAGGTGTAGAGTGGGCGGAAGAGAATAATTTTTCATTGATCATAGCACTTGATTGTGGTATCAAGGCATCGGATATGGTGTTGCTGGCCAATCACAAGGGCATCGATTTTATTATTTGCGATCATCACCTGCCGGATGAAAAAATTCCGAATGCGGTAGCGGTGCTTGATCCGAAACGAAAAGATTGCACGTATCCATACACTGAACTAAGCGGATGTGGGTTAGGGTTTAAGTTGATACAGGCTTACGCAAGGCAGTATCGGAAGGAAGAAGAAGTTTTTGAATACCTTGATCTGGTTGCGGTGAGCATTGCATCCGATATTGTTCCAATTACAGGAGAGAACAGAATACTTACCTATTTTGGATTGCAAAAGCTAAACGAGAATCCGGTACCCGGATTGAAAGCGTTGAAAGAAATTTCTCAACTGAAAAATGAGCTTGATGTTTCGGGTATTGTGTTCACACTCGGTCCACGCATCAATGCAGCCGGTCGTGTAGCGCATGGTAGCGCTGCCGTTGATTTGCTTACCGCCACTTCCGATGAAGAGGCGTTAGAGCTAGCCGAACAAGTTAACACCAAGAATGACCTGCGCAGGGAATTTGATAGCAGCATTACCGAAGAAGCGCTGGCCATGATTGAAGGTGACGAATCACTTCGGGCGGCAAAATCTACGGTACTGTTTAAAAACTCATGGCATAAGGGTGTAATTGGCATAGTTGCTGCTCGGTGTATCGAGAAATATTACCGCCCCACTGTGATCTTAACCGAATCAAACAATAAAATTACCGGATCGGCCCGAAGTGTAAATGGCTTTAACTTGTATGAAGCCATGTTGAGTTGCAGCGATTTGCTGGAGAAATTTGGAGGGCATAAATATGCTGCAGGACTTACCATGGATGCCGGCAACCTGAAAGCTTTTCAAGAGCGGTTTGAAGAAGTGGTGTCGAAATCGATAACCGAAGAAATGCTGACACCGGTTATTGAAATTGATGTACCGATTTTGTTTGACAAAATTACTCCTAAATTTTTAAGCGTGCTTAAACAAATGGCCCCCTTCGGACCGGAAAATCATAAGCCGGTTTTTGAAGCGAGCCGGGTGTACGTGGTGAACGCGCTGTCAAGTTTCAAGGAAAGACACGTTAGATTTTTGGCTGGTCAGGAAGGAAATGAAACCGTGTTTCAGGCAGTGGGTTTTGATCTGGCTGAGTACTACGATCAACTGGCCTCCGGTGATACGTTTAGCATGGTGTTCAACATTGAAGAAAACGTATTCAATGGGAACACCAGTATTCAATTACGCATTAAGGATATTAAATTTGACAACGCATGATTCTTCGGGCAGAAAATCTGGTAAAGAAATATAAGAGCCGTACTGTGGTGGATCATGTATCTGTACAGGTTGGTCAGGGCGAGATTGTAGGATTGCTTGGGCCTAACGGTGCCGGTAAAACCACATCATTCTACATGATTGTTGGTTTGATTAAACCCAACGAAGGCAAAATCTTTCTGGATAGTGAAGACATTACCGCGTTGCCGATGTATCAACGCGCACGAAAGGGTATCGGTTATCTTGCCCAGGAAGCATCGGTGTTCAGAAAGCTTACGGTTGAAGAAAATATTTTATCGGTTTTGGAAATGCGCGAGTTCACCCGACAACAACGGATGGAAAAAGTGGACGAGCTAATCAATGAATTCAGTCTGCATAAAGTGCGAAAAAACCTGGGCATGTCTTTATCCGGAGGTGAGCGCAGAAGGACGGAGATTGCGCGCGCATTGGCAGTAGATCCCAGCTTTGTTTTGTTGGATGAACCGTTTGCGGGGGTTGACCCGATTGCAGTGGAAGAAATTCAATCCATCGTAGCGAAACTGAAAAGTAAAAACATTGGCATTCTTATCACTGATCACAACGTTGATGAAACCCTTTCCATTACCGATCGCGCTTACCTGATGGTGGACGGAAAACTCTTTAAATCCGGAACAGCCGAAGACCTGGCCAGCGATCCGCAGGTACGCAAGGTTTACCTTGGCCAGAATTTTGAGTTGCGCAGGGCCAAAGTGGTGACCCAAAGCAACGATACCTGGACGGACGAATCCTTGTAATTTCAGCCATTTCAGATTCAGCAAAATGCCCTGGCTCTTAACCTGCGTAAGGCCTTTTAATTCATCCTATTATGTCTATTTTTGAGGTTACCGGATACCTATGGGACTGCTGAATTCGATACTGACGTGGGTGATGAAGAAGCGTATTCATCAGATAGAGCTTTTCATGAAGTATCCGCATGAAGTTCAGGATGAAATTTTCAGAAGACTGATTCAAACCGCAAAGGGAACCGAGTTCGGAAAGAAATATGACTTTGGTTCCATTGGTACATACGGCATGTTTCGTGAGCGTGTGCCCGTTCATACCTACGAAAATCTTTTTCCTTACATCGAACGGCAAATGCGGGGTGAGCAAAATGTGTTGTGGCCTTCTGAAATCAAGTGGTTTTCAAAATCATCAGGCACCACAAATGCCCGAAGCAAATTTATCCCTGTATCGCAAGAAGCGCTTGAAGATTGTCACTTCAAAGGAGGAAAAGACCTGATCTCCATTTTTGTAAACAACTATCCCAACACTAAAATTTTTGATGGTAAGGGATTGGCTGTTGGTGGAAGCCACCAGGTAAATGAATTTGATCCAACTGCATCATCATATTACGGAGATGTTTCTGCGGTGATTATGCAGAACCTTCCCATTTGGGCTGAGTTTATTCGCACACCAAAACTTCAAACCGCCCTCATGAGTAATTGGGAGGAGAAGATTGAAAAGCTGGCGCGGGAAACAGCTGAAGAAAACGTGACCAACATTGCTGGTGTGCCAACGTGGACGATTCTGCTCATTCAACGCGTGGTACAACTCACAGGCAAAAAACACATCAAAGAAGTTTGGCCTAACCTGGAAGTTTTTTTTCATGGTGCAGTTTCGTTTAAACCGTATCGTGCCCTGTTTCGGGAATTGATTCCTGATCCTTCGATGATTTACTGGGAGATTTACAATGCAAGTGAAGGTTTCTTTGGCATTCAGGATAAGCGTGATTCAGAAGAAATGTTGCTCATGCTCGACTATGGGATTTTTTACGAATTCATTCCGATGGATGAAATGGAAAAGGAAAATCCGAAGGCGTTACGGTTGAGTGAAGTAGAGTTGGGAAAAAACTACGCCATGGTGATCAGCACCAATGCGGGTTTATGGCGTTATAGCATTGGCGATACCATAAAATTCACTTCACTGTCTCCCTATCGGATAAAAATATCAGGGCGCACCAAGCACTTCATTAATGCGTTTGGCGAGGAGGTAATTGTTGAAAATGCGGAAGCGGCTATAACCAAAGCCTGTGATGCCACCGGTGCCATCATTGAAAATTTTACAGCAGCCCCGGTGTTTTTAGAAGCGAACAAAAAGGGTGGTCATGAGTGGATTATTGAATTCAAGAAACAACCGGGAGATTTAGGTGAGTTTATACACATATTGGATTCAGCTTTGCGCAAAATTAACAGCGACTACGATGCCAAGCGCGCACATGATCTGGCATTGGTGGCACCGAAAATTCACAGCGCAGAGCCCGGCACGTTTTACAACTGGATGAAGAGCCGTGGCAAATTAGGAGGGCAAAATAAAGTACCGCGCCTGGCCAACTCGCGCGAGTATGTAGATGATATTTTGAAGATGATGGCTTCTGTTTAGGCTATCGATTTCTGATTACTCTGGTTGTTCCTTTCTCTTTCGTATTCTTCTCGGATTATACCACAACCAAAATCCTGTAAAGGAAAGCAACGCCAGGCCGCCTCCGGTTAAGGTTGTGTACACAAGTTTGATCTGGCCATTAGAAGTATCAACCATAAAATCCAAAATGGAACCATCGTGTATTTGTTCAATGATATCGGAAGTACGTTGGTTTACGGCCAATACTTTTCCGCTTGTAGCGTCCAACTGAATTTCGGTGTAATGATCTTTAAATACGAACTTCACAATTCCTTTGTCCGGTCTTGCGTCAATGCGATCTAACCGTGGCGATTGACCGGGCAATGAATCGCGTAAAGCCTGAAGCGCAAGGGTATTCAGTGAATCGTAACTCAACCATCCTTTCAGGTCGGCAGAAATTCCTTTTTGTGTTTCGGGAAGAATTAATCCGCCCGAATGTTTTTTCCAGCCCAGCAACAACCCGGTGAGGGAAATGAGGAAAAAGAAAATCAGTAAAAATGAACCGACAATGCGATGAAGTTTTCGATGGGTTCGGGTTGATTTGGCTATTTCTTTTGTGTGTTTCATGTATAAGCTCGTGTGTAGTCGTTAGATTTTTCCCCGCAAAGAGATGATAACATTTCTTCCGGGTGCAGAGATGCCGGACGAATAGGGACGATAACGTTTGTCGAAAATATTTTCAACACCCGCATCAACTGTTAGGAATTTTGTGGCGTTCCAGGAAGTTTTCAGGTTCACGGTCCACCAGGCGGGCGCATACGGATTTCCATTTTCATCCTTTGCATATAAATGTGCATCTCCCTGTTCGGAAAAGGCAAGGTTTCGGAAAGGTATTTCTCCGTTGTAGACCGAGTAAAGATCAATCTTACATTTTGCTTTAGCGAAAATGATATGCGTAGCACCGAAGGTTGGAGCAATGTGCGTGGGCGGTGCATCTAACCCGGTTGATGGATCTTCTTCTTTTCCTTTTTGAAAGTTTATGGATGAAGTTAGTTGCAAGTGATCAGTCAATCGCCAATCAAGCCCAAGCTGAACACCATACACATAAAGTGAACTGATGTTTTGCAGGGCCAGCACACGGCTTAGTGTTCCGTCAAAATCAATACTGTCTTGTCCGTTAAATGTAAATGGAGCCCGGGCAATGGCATCTTTCATGATGGTGTAGTAAAAGCCACCATCAATTTTAACTTTCTTGTTGATGCTGGCAGCCGCTCCGATTTCAACATTGTAAGCCACTTCTGGTTTCAAGGTAGGATTGGGCACCACCACATTGCCAGGTTGTGAATCAAACACTTTTCCGATATCGTCAATATTGGGTGCACGAAAGCCGGTCGAAAAATTCAGAAATACTTTCCAGGTTTCAACGGGACTATACACGCTTCCGATGCTGTAGGTGAGTTGGTTGTTTTTCAGCTCCGCACGATCGAATGGAAAATCAAAGAAAGTTTTATCAAATGTGGCATCAGTAGATATATGCGTAAACCGGCTGCTCAGCGTGAAGAGCATTGCTTTGCTCAATTTGTATTTCATGCTCAGGTATGCGGCCATGGTTCGCCAATCGGAATCATCGGGGTAGCGCGTTGATAAAGGCGAAATGCTTTCTGTGTTTATATTTAGTCGATAGGCCGATGAGTTTACAGTATTGGTTATGAGCTCCGCACCATAAAACAATTGTATTTTATCAGAAAGCACTTTATCCAGATCAAGATTAGCCGACCAGGCGAGCACCTGTTCAAACCGATTGTTTCGGTTAGCACTTCCAAAATTTCGGTTGTGCCGGCTTTCCTCATAGTTCTGATAGCCGATTACCAGGCGCGCGGCATCAAACAATGATGTTGGTTTAACGTAATTCACGTGCAGGCTGTGCATTTGCCATTTCTGCGGACCGTAGTACCATTCTGCGCTGGTGAAATCACCATTCTCATTTTTTAGAATCAACCGGTCGTAACGATCATAACGCGATGTTTTGGAATAGTGAATGGCATAGTGAATATCCCAATTTGAATTGGGACGGAACCTCACCTTTTGCATGGTGTTGAGTTGGTTATAACCGGAAGTAAGCTGCAATGTTGGATCAGCGTTGAGCAGAACAACATCCGTATTATTAACACGCTCCACGTAATCGTTACGCAAATATTCATCCGGTCCGTTTTTACCTTGCTTCAGATCGCCAAAGTCAGCGTAGGTAATGCTCGAAACAAAGCCCCATTTTTTCGTTCCCATATTCACATCAACATGGGCGGTGTTTTCCTGATTGGCAGATGAGTAGCGCATCAGGGTGTTGGCAGCTACGGTAAAGGGTTTGTCAACCGCGAGTTTGGGTTGAAGCGTATGAAAATCCATAACCCCACCAATGGCATCGCTGCCATATACCACAGAGCCGGGACCAAAAATTACTTCTGAGTTTTCGATAACATTCGGATCAAGTGAAATAACATTCTGCACATTGCCGCTGCGGAAGATGGCGTTGTTGAAACGCACACCATCCACTACCAGCAACACACGGTTGGTGGCAAATCCCCGAATCATGGGGCTGCCTCCACCCAGCTGACTCTTTTGAACATACACCTGATTGGAGAGGCTCAGTAAATCAGCCGCTGTTTGTGGATTTTGAAATTGAATTAACGAGGCATCTATTTTCGTTACGCGGTTAGGAATTTCACGAAGATTTTCTTCCCACCGGTTTACGGAAATAACCACCTCTTCCAAAAGTTTGGTTGTGTCTGCCCGTTGCGCATGTGTATAGAAATGCAGCACAAACAGACATACCACAAGTATTATTCTCATGTTAGTATGAAAGCGTTTAAATCAAGTCACAGATCACACATAATTTGGGAGAAAAAACTATGTGCCCTATGTGACTATGTGGTTCAAAATGTTGGGAAAATTTTTTGAGATTCTCTTAGCTTATTTGGGAGGTGGAGAATCGATAGCTGAAATGAAATCGACAAAAGAGGTATTGTAAAAAGTCGGAGATACGGATTTTGTGGGTAGCGCGGTTAAGCTGTACTCAAACTGAACGGGCATGTAATGCAGCACGCTGAACAACGAAAAAGAAGGAGGAGTTTGTGAAGAGTCGTTTTGAAGATTATTAAGCACCGCATCCAAAAAGGAAAACAGGTTGTCTTCATCTTCATCATACACACCGTAAACAAAAAGTTTTGAATCTTTTTCAACAACACGTGCGATATCAAACATGTTGCCGTTAACTTTTATTTCGTGTTCTTCTACGCGGGCTTGTTTGAATTCTTCCGGTGTTAATATAATGAGTTCAAGTTCTTCTTCCGGCAATGTAGCCAGCAGGGCGCGCATCTCACGCTTGATTTGCAGCGCACGAAAAGCAAAATAAATATACGAGCCGGCAAAGTTTGCCAGCAATAGTGTAAGCAGCAATATGGAGATGAAGCGCCTCACAAGGCGAAGGTAGATAAAAGAAAGATGTCCCGCACTTGTTGATGCAGGACATCTTTAATGGATTATCGTATTCCGGGTAGTGATGGAGTTGGTTTACTTTGTTGCCAGTTGAAGTTTGCCTTTTTCGGGTTAGGGTAAACTTCGTCCAGCGTGTTACCGTCATACATTCTTCCGTTTTTAATCACCCTGTTCACCGTATTGGTGTTACGGATATTTTCTAGGGGATTTTTATTGAGGATGATCAGGTCGGCCAGTTTGCCCGCTTCAATGGAACCTAAATCACCATCCAAACCAAGCGCTTTGGCTCCATGAATGGTGGCTACTTTTAATGCATTGTGTTCGGATAATCCACCTGATTGCATCGACCACAATTCCCAATGATAACCCAAGCCTTGTAGCTGTCCGTGTGAACCCACACCGGCATTACCACCGGCCGCCACGTAGTTTTTCAAGAACGCAGCATGATCAGGGAACACGTGCTCTTCAAACATAAACCATCCTGGCCTTCTGCGCGATTTTGAATCCAGTTCTGATTTTGGTGTGAAGTAATTCAGCTTCGGATCGCCATTTACATTTTCCGTAGCGTAGAAAAAGTTCTCTGCCCACGGGCCGCCATACGAAACCAATAGTGTTGGTGTATACGTTGTTCCTGAGTTAGCGAGAAACGTATTGAAGTCGTTGTACAACGGATAAATCGGGAAGGAGTGCTCATGCCCCGGATAGCCATCCTGAATTTGTGTAAGGTTAAGTTTGAAATCCAAACCTCCTTCTGTGGTGGGCATCAGTTGTTGTTCCTTTGCCGCCATGATTATCCATTGCCTGTGCTGACGATTACCAGTCAGGTACATCTTGATGGTTTTGGTGTTGTAGTACTCTGAATATTGCTTCAACACATTTCTGGCATGATCCAAATCTTTGATGTTGTACATCCAAAAGCCAACACCGGGGCCGGTTGAATAAACTCTTGGCCCGGGAATCTGTCCTGCATCCACCATGTCGGCATACGTGAGCACATCGGTGGTTGCGGTTTGTGGGTCTCGCGTAGTGGTTACACCGTAGGCTAAGTTGGCTGCGTACATCCACACTTCATTTTTATGCAAGCCCCATTGTGGCCACATGTGTGCATGGGTGTCAACAAAACCGGGCACAATAGTTTTGCCGGTCATGTCCATTCTCTGAACGGAGCCATCCACCGTTATGCTGCCGGCTGCGCCTACTTGCTTGATGCGATTGTTTTCGATCAGGATGTCGCCACGCTCAATGATCTCATCACCTTTCATGGTAATGATGCGCGCATTGGTAAGTAAAACTTTACCGGAAGGAATATCGCGGGGAACCGTAACCTTTACCCGAATTTCTGCCGGCTTGTAGCCTTCATCTTTCTTGTCGTCACCATTCTTCTTCTCTTCTGTTTTTCCTTCCTCCTTGGCTTTTGCTTCCTCTGCTTTCTTTTTCTTCAGCTCTTCTTCTTTTGTCTTGGCTTCATCCAGATCGTACGTGAAGAAGGCATTACCAATAGACCAGTACACTTTCTTTCCGGTATTGCTCCAACTGGCGAACTGACCACCAATAGTGGTGAGTTTGCGTGCAGGAAACTGTGCATTTTCAGGATTGGAAACAGAAATTTTGGGCGTTTCACCACCGGTTTTCGGAACCGTAACTACATAAATGTCATTGTTAATCTGTGCCATGGCCTGATCGCCTTCGGGCGCCATCATCACTACGCTGGCATTGGAAGGTTGCTGCTGTGGCTCGCGTTCTGTTTCGGCCAGCATGCAGTGGTTTACATAATCGTCATGATCGTGATCGTGTGTAGTACCATAAACGGTTATACCGGTAACTTTTACATGCTCTTTCTCATCGGTTCCATCCCAGCGAATGGAAATCAATCCCTTTCCACCATGATATAGGTAAATTCGATCATCATTTTTTACAAAGTGCGGAACACCCCGGCCTTTGGATTTGTCGATGACCGTTACAGCACCACCTTCTGTTGAAATCCACGCCAGACTTTCTTTTGCTTTAAATGCAAACGGACCATCGGCATCTTTGAAAAGCTGAGCAGGTCCTTGCAAGAAAATAATTCGATTGCTTTTGTACGACAAGGCCGGATCTGAATACACACCGCTTGATGAAGTAAGTTTTACCGGCTTTGCTCCTTTCGCTTTGAAATTTATTTTATACAAACTACCACCCACATTTTCTTCCCAGCTTACCCACGCCAACTGACTTCCATCGGGACTCCAGGCTGGCATAGCTTCGGTGAAGTTAAAATTGGTAACACGCTTGGGTGTACCATTGGGCAAATCCATAAGATACAATCTGTTTAATGCAGTGAAGGCAAGTTGCTTGCCATCAGGTGATACTTTTCCATCACGGATTTGAGTGACGATCATTTCCTTCTCATCACTGATCGGGTATTTGAAATCGAGTTTTGGTCCGAGCTCTAACTGAACATCAACTTCAAACGGAATTTGAACAGCGTTTCCTCCGGCAACCGGAATGCGCCAGATTTTACCACCGTAAGAAGCAACCACTTCTTTGCTGTCGGGTGTGAATGACATGGCAGGAAGTACACCCATAGGTGCGATAGACTCTTGCTCATCACGCTGAACCGGATAAGCAAGCCAACGTTCTTCACCCGATTTTAAATCGCGAAGCAAGAGGCCGGTATGTTCATTGTGCCGCGAGCCATACACCAACCACTTTCCATCGGGTGATGGGGTTGGAGTAAAGGCCGAACCATAGCGATTCGTCTGCGTTTCCGTTTCTCCGGTTTCACGATCATAAGTGCCTAGCTGATATTGCGGTAACTGTGCATTGTAATTCCACGCACCGATTCGTTGTGCAAACCAGATGTAACGGCTATCCGGGCCAAAGGCCGGTTCAACAACTTTCAGGTTATCGGGCTTACTGATGAGTTGTGCGCCACCACCCCCATCCTTGTGATACAAAAACAGTTTCAGGTTTCTTCTGCCTTTGGAAACCACCACATAGTTTCCGTCTGGCGTCCACTCCGCTGATTGATAGGTGTCGGTGTTGCCTTTCGTGATCTGCAGGGAATCTTTTTTATCCAGCGAATAGCGCCACACATTTTCTCCCCCACTTCTATCGGAAATGAAGAGCAGGTGTTTTCCATCTGGGCTAAATTTCGGGTGCGAGTCGAACGCCAATCCGCTGGTGAAGCGTTCAGCTTTACCTCCGCCAAACGGCAGCAAGTAAATGTCTCCTAAAAAATCGAAGGCAATGGTTTTGCCATCCGGACTAACATCAAGCGACATCCAGGTTCCTTCCGTAGATTTAATGTGAACCGTACGGTCAGATTCCAACGGAAGATCTTTCTTCTTCTTCTTCGTTTCCTTTTTTGTGCTGTCGGCTTTGACTTCTTTTTTATCATCCTGTCCGCTAACGAGTAAGGCGAACAGCATGAATAATGTCATGTAGAATGATTTCATAAAATGAGCGTTAATGAATACAAAGAATACCGATAAATGTATTTAAAGTTATCGGAATTATACAGGAGGGTGTAATCGTACTTAAGAGAACAAATTGTTGATCTCCAGGTCGATGCGGTTCACGATAAAGGAAAAGTCCTCTATCCGTTCTACAAAGTCGAGGTCGTTTACATTTACAATTAACAGCCTGCCGTGCTTGTAATTGCTGATCCAGTTTTCATAGTGCTCGTTCAGGTTTTTCAGGTAGTCCAGCCGCATGGCGTATTCGTATTCACGCCCCCGTTTTTGAATTTGCCGAACCAGTTTCGGGATATCGGATCGGAGGTAAATCAGTAAATCGGGTGCCTGTACAAAGTCGATCATGGAGTTGAAAATGTCCAGGTAGCTTTGGTAATCGCGGTCGCTGATATGGCCGCTTTTATGCAGGTTGGCGGCAAAAATGTAGGCATCTTCGTAAATGGTGCGGTCCTGAACGGTAGTGTTTTCATTGGCCCGGATTTCATTAACCTGGCGGAACCGGCTGTTCAGGAAATAGATTTGCAGGTGGAAAGCCCAGCGGGTCATGTCGTTATAGAAATCCTTCAGGTAGGGGTTTTTATCCACAGATTCATAGAGAGGCGTCCAACCGTAATGCTTGGATAACTTTTCGGCCAGTGTGGTTTTACCGGAGCCAATGTTTCCGGATATGGCAATGTGCTTGAGCGTTTTCATGTAGGGGGGCAAATATAATTCAATGTTCGATTTGCCAGAATTTATTCTTCCACAACAATAGCAAGTTTGGTCATGCTGTTATTTGTCGCTAACCGCGTAATGCCTTTTAACATGAAATTGGAAGACGGTATAACAGGACTCCATTGTTTTTTCTTGGATACCCAATAGAAAAGTTTTTCACCATCACTCATCAAAATCTTACCATCCGCTGTCCATGCTATATCTTCACGATTCGGCAAGGTTGAAGTAATCGTTTCAATTGATCCGGTTTTATGGCTGTATTTTTTGATTAACCACGCTGCTCCTTGTTTATCGATAAAACTAATGTCATTTGTTCCCGGAATGCGGTGTAGTGATCTTCCAATGTTAGTAGCCAGTTCCTGATCTTTCTTTTCAGATATAGAATATAAGCGGAGTGTGTTGGGGCGACCCAATACAAAGAGCACAAGTGCATCATCATTAATCCATGCGTGATAACCCACAGTAAGGTTGTCCACAATAATAACAGGTTCTCCTCCCTCAATCGGGTACTTGCCCAAATCCTGCGCTCCATTGTCGCGTTGAATGATGCAGGAGATAAATTTTCCATCTGACGTTACCGTTGGCGAATATTCCCGTTCAGGTGTATTCGTAAACTTTTTGGTTTCACTGGTTTCATAGTTATAAACCATAATATCGGTTCGGCCTGTTTCATCAGCAGATGAAAAATAAACGAGCGGTTTTTCTGGATGAAAATGCGGCTGGTTATCATAACCGCTTCGGTTGGTGATATTTTTAGGATTTACCAGTTCAACGCTTTTCTTTTTAACGACTAAATCAAACAAATAGATTTCCGTACCAGGAGGTTGTTGAGCAACTGCGGTTACCGAAATTGCCAATGCGAGGAGGATAAAATTTTTTTTCATAAGAAATCGAATAATTAAAACTAACTTTTCTGAATGAAAGCCACAGTAACCTTAACTCTTTTTCTTTTTGCAATCAGTCTTTTTGCGCAAAGCAAATACTATCTGCAAGCCGATCGTGTATTTGACGGACAAGAAATGCGCGAAGGCTGGGCCGTTTTGATAGACGGAAATAAAATTGTTGCAGCCGGACCAACCACAGAACTAAAAGCACCAAAAGATGCCACCATTTTACGGTTTTCAAACAGCACCTTGCTGCCCGGCCTGATTGAAGGGCATTCACACCTGTTTCTTTATCCGTACAACATAACCGATTGGGATACACAGGTATTGAAAGAATCAGATAACTACCGCATGGCACGGGCAACAGTTCACGCCAAAAACACCTTGATGGCCGGCTTCACTACCGTTCGCGATTTGGGAACAGAAGGTGCGGGTTATGCAGATGTGGCCTTGAAGTGTGCGATCAATGAAGGCATTATTCCGGGGCCACGCATGATGGTGGCCGGTCGGGCAATTGTTTCAACAGGCTCCTATGGTCCGAAAGGCTATGATGAAGATTCAAAAATTATGCTGGGAGCCGAGCCGGCAGATGGCAATGAATTGATTCGCGTGGTTCGAGACCAGATTGGCAAGGGCGCTGATTTTATAAAGGTTTATGCCGATTACCGATGGGGAACGAAAGGAGAAGATCAGCCTTCGTTTACGTTGGATGAACTGAAGCTTGTGAATGAAGTAACCCGAAGCAGCGGTCGTTACCTGGTGTGCCATGCGAAGTCAAAAGAAGCCATGAAGCGCGCCATCCTTGCGGGAGCTGAAACCATTGAGCATGGCGATTACCTGGATGAGGAAATTGCCCAATTGATGAAGCAATACAACGTAACTTATTACGCCACGCTTGGTGCCGTAGATGCCATTCAGCAATACCGTGGATGGAAAAAGGGAAAAGACCCCGAGCCCGCTTTGGTACAACAGAAAAAGCGAAGTTTTAAGATTGCACTTGATCAAGGCGTAACCATTGGCATGGGTGGCGATGTGGGCGTATACCATCACGGGGAAAATGTGTATGAAATGGAGTTGATGATTGAGTACGGAATGAAGCCAATTGATGTGCTGAAAGCGGCCACTACGGTTAATGCTAAAGCACTTCACATGGAAAATGAAATCGGTGCAATTAAATCAGGACTGTTGGCCGATATCGTTATTATTCAGGGTGATCCTGCAAAATCCATTTCTGATTTGCGCAAAGTTGTCTTCGTGATGAAAGACGGAAAAGTTTATCGCCACGAGAAGTGAAAAAATTATTTCGCATACTGACCTTTACCTTTACACGAGAAGACTGCCTTACTTTTAGTCGTAAAGAATTTTTTTTAGGTCTGATTACAACGTGGCTCGTAGGCATCGGTCGTTATTGGGATCATCCGAATGCTGAATTAGGTCAATACCTTGGCCTTGGATCAGTGATTTACATTTTCTTGCTATCGTTTTTTATCTGGGTAATTGTTTACCCATTACGCAAACAACATTGGCACTACTTTCAGATCGTTACATTTGTTTCGCTCGTGTCCTTACCTGCAATTTTATATGCTATACCGGTAGAACGGTTTATGAGCCTGGAAGCGGCACGAAAAGCAAATGTGTGGTTTCTGCAAATCGTAGCGCTGTGGCGTGTTGCATTGTTGATCGTGTTTCTTAAGCGATACGCGCAACTAAGCATTGCTGAAACAATTGTTGCTACCCTGTTGCCATTAACCATAATTGTTGCTGGCCTTACCTTGTTAAACCTTGAGCATGCGGTGTTTGATATTATGGCAGGCATTCGGGAGAATAGCGGAACACCATATGATCGCGCTTACTTTTTTCTATTTGCATTAACAACGGCATCTATAAGCCTATTGCCGTTTCTGTTGGCAGCGTATAGTTTTTTGGTTTTCAGAGCCTACCGTATTCGTAGGCAAATAAAAAAGACCTGACGGTGAATCAGGTCTTTTAAAACTTGAGTGAATTATTTTAATTAGTTTTCTTCGCCCTCTTCCTTTTCCAGTCTGCTCAACTCTTCATCAATAATCTCTTCAATCACCGCACGCTGGCGTTCATCAATCGTCTGGTCTACCTTGGCTTGCTTTTTCATAAACCGAAGCATGGCATTTTTCTTGATTTCGTAAGCCATGAAAACCGTATACTCGTTTGTTTTCTCATTGTAAAATTTCTTTTCACCCATCTTACGCAAATCGGCAATGTTGGTGTTCATGATCTGGCGCACCAGACTTTGAAACTTATCCGCTACATCGGCTGCATTTGCATTTTCAGTTTGTCCAAGATATTGATCGGCCACTTGTTTCATGGTGGTGTTTACCTGTCCGGCTAACTGTGCCTTGGCGTCCAGGTCGGCTTTGCTGCGGGCAATGTTATCTTGTGAGCTGCTGCCTTTACCAGTGCCACGCCAAAAGCGATTATTGGATTCGTAGGCATTGCCCATAAAGGGCTCGTTTACTTTTTTTCCTAACACGCCTGATGAGCAGGCGCCCAATACGATCAAGAAGGCCAGTAAGGGTATTTTTCTAAGGTGTATCATATGCGTTTGTATTTACGACTACCGAAAGTACGAAAATTGTGCCAGATCAGGCTTTACGCATTGGTGGGCCATTTTCACCGGTATAGATGACCAATTGCCACCGGAAGGCCCATCGCCACGAAAGGGTATACCGGGTTATTCCGGCTTCCGCCAGAATTCCTTCAATTTCGGCCTTTTTGAAACCCCTTAATACAGATAGCGGGGCATCATACTTGACCATAGCCGATCGCGAAAATAGCCGGGTTAAAAGCTTAATGGAGTAATATGCTAAGGGATGCCTGTGCAGGTCGTTCACTACAATTCCAATCCGCGTTTGTGCTTGAAGTGTTTGAAAAATTTTAACGAGTTGTTCATGCGTAAAGTGATGCAGAAACAATGTTGCTATAACAATGTCGAATGAATGCCTTTGAAAATCCGGATCAAAAATATCTTCTGTTTTAAGTTGAAGGTTGGGTATACCCGCACAATGCTTTTCTGCAAAAGCAATGATGTTCGGATTGGCATCAATACCGGTGAGTTGAAGTATGGGATGCGTTTTTAGTTGTTGATAGATCAACTTCAGCATTTCGCCACTGCCACACCCAAGGTCAGCAAGGTGAAATGATTTAATGTTGTTTTGATTTTTAATCAGAGATTTCAACCCCTTCAGTGTTACCTGATTTCCGCCCAACCAATGGTTGATGAAGTCCAGTTCGCGCAAGGTTTGATGTACCACCTCGCCCGAACATTGCAGGTCATCCATAATTTCAGGTGCTTGCGATCGTTCAGCAAAGCGACTCATTGATAATGGGTTTTTAACAGCATGCTTTCGAGTGTAAGCCCGGGGCCAAAAGCAAAACTCAAAATCAATTTATCTTTATCCCTATGCTGAAATTGTTGCATGATGTGATGCAACACAAACAAGATGGTTGCCGATGACATGTTGCCATACTTTTTTAACACTGCGTAAGCGGGCTTATTCTGTTCCGGACTTATCCCTAACTCCTGTTCAATGGCTTCCAATATTTTTTTTCCACCCGGATGAATAGCGAAGAAAGAGATATCGTTAATATTTTTTTGAAATTGATTCAGTAATTCCGTAGTCAGTTTTTTTATACCCGTTCGAATGGTATCCGGAACGTAGGTGGAAAGCTTCATTTCAAAACCATGGTTGCCAATATCCCAGGCCATGTGTTCTTTTCCGTTAAAGGCAAGTCCGTTGTGAAAGTGCTCCGGCATAATATTCCATCCAGGCTGGGGTGATGAGGTTACCAGCATAGCACCAGCGCCATCCGCAAAAAGTGCGTTGGCCAACAGGTTGTCTTCGGTGGGCTCTTTTTGAAAGTGAAGGGTACACAACTCCGTGCACACAATTAGCACGGCTGCATGATTTTCGGCTTTGCAAATGGCATCTGCAAGTTTAAGGGCATTAAAGGCTGCATAACAACCCATAAAGTTTATGCACGTTCGCTGAACATGTTCATTCAGCTTTAGCTGTCGGATCAGATCAATATCCAGACCGGGCGCATACATGCCGGTGCAACTCACCTGGATAAGATGCGTAATGTCATTTCGATTTATTGCTGGCTGCTGACTGAAACAATTTTCGATAGCGCGAAGGCTTAGGGGCAGGGCATGTTTTCGATACGCTTCTAACCTTGCTTGTGTAGAAGGAAAGGGTTCAAAATTTTTTGTGTTTGGATAGAAACTATAGTCAGACTGTTTACCGTAATCATCTAAAACCGAATGTCTTGTTTCAATACCACTTGCACGAAAAATGGCATGGAGTTTCCGATTGGCCGTATAGTCGGGTTGCATGGTACGCTCCATGAATGAAGCAATAACAGGCTGACTAAAAACGTGTTCAGGTACAGCAACTCCGATGGCTGAAATAAAACTCATGATTTCAATAATAAGTCAAAAAGGGTAATTTTAGTTTATTGAGTTGTTCCTAAAACTTTATTCGTTTCAAAACATGTTCGCTTTGTCATCCTGGTTACACTTGCGTATTCCTTTCTCCTGGTTTTTGCTACCCGTTTTTCTGTTCAGCGTAGCCATTTCTCCTAACCTGAATCCCGACCGATTGTTATGGGTATTTATTATCATTCACTTTTTTTTGTACCCGGCCAGCAACGGATATAACAGTTACTTTGATAAAGATGAGAAAAGTATCGGTGGACTTAAGAATCCTCCCCCTGTTAAAAAGGGACTGTATTACCTGGCCCTTTTGTTTGATGCAATTGCCATTGTTTTGGGTTTCCTGAAGATAAGTGTATTGTTTGCCGCAATGCTTTTGATTTATGGATTGATCTCAAAAGCATATAGCCATCCCTCCATCCGGTTAAAGAAATATCCGATTGGGGGATGGCTGGTTACCGGTCTGTTTCAAGGATGCTTTACGTTTTTAATGTGCTATGCCGGACTAAATAATTTTGATCTGGAAACCATTGTTAAGCCACATGTAATTACTCCGGCCCTACTTACTACCATCATGTTGTTAGGCAATTACCCAATGACACAGGTTTACCAGCATGAAGAAGATGCCAGGCGGGGAGACAGAACCCTTAGTTTACGCCTGGGTATTCGTGGAACATTCTATTTTACTGCATTGGTGTTTGGACTTGCTGTGGCTGGGTTCTTCTTTTATTTCAATCACTACTATAAAATTAGTTATGCGTGGCAATTTCTAATGGCACTTTCACCCACGCTGTTATTCTTTTCGTATTGGTTTTTGCAAGTGAGAAGAAATGAAAGTGCCGCGAACTATAGTCATACCATGTGGCTGAACCTGATCTCTTCAACCAGCCTGAATATCTTTTTTGTATGGTTCTTTCTTGACAGCAGCAATATTTTAGCAGCGTTTCAATAGTGCAATTAGTGAATGATTTCTCCATGCGTTCTTCGGACAATAAAGTTCGCAATGGATTTGGAGTTGACCGCCAATGAAACCGCCAATCGGGATGACCACTCGCTTCCAAACAGGTAATGCTGAATCATCCTTCCCGTTCGAAGTCTTCCTGCAAAAAGATTCTTCCAATGTTGCGCATACATTTTTTCAAGCCATGAATGGGCATTTTGATTTTCTGCAGCTTCAATAATCAAATCGCTTACCAGCTTACCAGCATGAATGGCCATCGCCATGCCATTGCCGCATAGAGGCGCAATCATGCCGGCCGCATCACCGGCCATTAGTATATGCTTGTAAACAGGTTCCTTCGTTTCAAACGAGATCTCGTTGATGGTCTCGGGTTTTTCAAAGAGAAATTCAGCAGAAGAAAAGATGTTTCGCAAATGAGGGTTTTCAAACAACACCACTTTCTCCAGTTCATGGATTGATTTGTGCTTCTTCAACAAATCGCGATGAACGAGGTAACATAAAGTTGATTTACCTTCTTCAATGTTGCTTAACCCACAATATCCACCATTGAAATTATGCAACGCAATAATGTTGTCAGGGTGTTGTGTGCGAATATGATATTTTACACCCACATAAGGTGATCGCTTTTGCATAAAACTTCTGTGGAGGCCTGCATCCAGTTTCGACCGCTTACCAAATGATCCGATAACGAGATCGCTTTTATAGGATGTGTTGCCAACTTTAACAGAAAAATTTTTTTCCTGCTCGTTAAAAGTAACATCATCAACTTCTGCGTGAATAATTTCAACCCCGCATTTTTTCGCCTGCTGAGCCAGAAAGTGATCAAACGTAAAGCGACTGATTCCGAAGCCCCCAAGATCAAGCGAAAGTTCTGTCATTTTTCCGCTTACCGAGGAGAGCCGAAGTACATTAATGTTTGGGAGGTTAAAGGTTTGTGGAAATAGTTGTTCATTTTTGAGAAAGGGTAATACTTCATTGGAGATGTATTCACCACATACGCGATGAAACGGATAGACTTTCTTTTCAAACAGCTGGCAGGTGAATCCGGCCCTGCCAAGACGAATAGAAGCAATTAGTCCCGCTAACCCCCCCCCTACAATAATTACTTTTCTTTTCACACAATAAAATTTGCTACAGGTGGCCTCGTTTTTGAACTGGGTTCACAGCTAAAGAAAATAAACTTAAAACCTTGATCATCTAAAGTAACCTTTTGTCTGCATACTATGTTTAAATCTTCAGTTGGCTATGGTACAGGAAAAACAAAAAACACCCACGCGTCAGGATTCTGTCAGTATCCTTTTAGTAGGAAACAATCCTATTGAATTGAGCAGAATGCTGGAAACCATTAAAAAGTTGCCCAACCGGGTAACGGCTGAAATCGCTTTTGACCTGACGAGCATCTGGCAGCGTCTTGTAAAATTCAGACCAAATTTTATTCTGATCGATGACAATATTGGGTTGCTTGAACTTAGCCAAACGGTAAGCACGCTATCCGCCAATCCGAAAACGAAAAATGTTCCGATTACGGTGTTGAAAAATTCAAACTACACGGGATCAATTGTTTCATCCGACATTGCGGATTATATCCTTAAGCAACACCTCACTCCGGAGTCGTTGTACATTGCGTTGCGAAATTCCCTACGCTTTCAGCAAGCGCGGAAGTATCTTGCAAAGGCGTACGCTAAAAGAAAGCGTGAACTGTTGAAGTTGATACGCTAGATTTGATCTTCAAGCCGGAAGTCAAACGTTTTTAATTGCCCCCCCCTTCTTATCTCCAGCCTGATTTTTCTACCAGGTTTAGAATTGAGCAGTCCGTTGATTTGATTTAGGAAAAGATCTTTCACGGATATTGAATTCACAGATGCAATCAAATCGCCTTGTTGCAAACCCGCCTTGTGTGCTGCTGAATTGACTCGCACATCAGTGATTTCAAAAACATTTAGGGAGGAGCCTTTTGCGCGTACGGTTAGCCCACTAAGGTTAAAATAAAATGCTTTCTTGAAGTCACTGTTTTTTTTTAGATAGATCTTTTCCTGTGGGAAATTAAAAACAACGGTAAACCGACTTAAAATTTCACCACCCAACGTTCCGTTTCGGTCGATTGAAAGGTATTTTAAGGAATCTGAAAAGTATGCGTTTGAATCAGGGAAGTTTGCCAATGGTTTTTCGATGACATAACTGCCCAATTCCAACGACTCAATCCTACCAGTCTTCCCGGTAATTTCTCCACCAAGTCCACGGCCAATAATATTGGGCACAGATTTTTCTGGCAGATGAATGCGCGAATCACTTTCGGGCTCCAGCATCAAGCCATGACTGGCACCAGTATCCACAAGAAGTTTTGCATTCAGTGCATGATGTGAGTTGATGTTTACCGGAGCCAACAAATAGGGTTTAGTATCCTGAATGCGAATGGGTATTACTTCGTACTTCTTTCGCTGTTTGAATTTATCGGGAAGCATGACCGTCATAATTTTTTTCTGGTAGTCGATTTCGATGATGAACCGACTAAACAGTTCGTAACCAATAATGCCATGAACATCCGTACCGAGGTGATTGCGCAATTCGAGATAGTCTTCCTCCAATACCAGCAGGGCATGCCCGCGACCCACTACGCCAGGCAACGTAAGCGAAATGTTATTGGCCACATAGGCGTCAATTAACTTTTCACCTCCCGGCCCCGCGATGGTATATTTTCTGCTGTAGGGCAGTTGCAGAATATCAGAAAAAGATTTTTGGGTTAGGATGGCCGTGCGAACCCCGGTATCGATAATAAACTTAAGTGGTATGGCGTCATTCAGGATGACCCGCGCAACAACCAGGTTATTATGAATTTCAATGGGAATCTGAACCTTTCTTTTACCATCGGCAATGTGAAACCCAAGGTTTTGGTTTTGCGCGAAAAGAAAAACCGGAAAAATAAAAATCAGTATTCCAAATACACGAATCATAGCATGCCCCTCAGTTTGAAAGTTAGGAATAATTGCGAACTGCACCGTAACCCAATTTAGGGTATTAGCGCGAGCAGCATTTTTTCAGGGGTGTCAGCTAATTTAACGGAATCCAGGTTTTCTTGTTTGAGGAATCCTTCTTTTACCATGACGGCCATCTGCGCAAGCAGGGTGTCAAAAAAGCCATTGATGTTGAGAAGACCCAGTGGGTGATTGACCAGGCCCAATTGTTTCCAGGTGAGTATTTCAGCAGTTTCATCAAGGGTTCCCCATCCTCCCGGCAGCACGAGAAAGGCATCGGCCAAGTCGGCCATTCTCCGTTTTCGCTCATGCATGCTGGCAACAACCTCGAGTTTGGTGAGGCCGGTGTGGCCCACCTCTTTTTTCATCAGAAAATCAGGGATAACACCGATTACCTGGCCGTGATGCTCCAATACGCTATCGGCAAGTATGCCCATAAGGCCAATATTGCCGCCACCATAAACAAGGGTATACTTATTTTTTGCTAGCAATATGCCCAGGTTGCGGGCCGCTTCAGCGTATACAGGTTGGTTTCCTACGCCTGATCCGCAGAAAACACAAACCTTCATAACGGTTGGTGAGGGATTAGTATTTGTTATCGTGCTTATTGTTGCTCACCATTTTGTTGGGGAATATCCACGGGGAGACAATAGCCAAAACAAAAAGGGCGATAACTACGTAGAAAGGAGTCCAGGATGCATCCATGTGTCTGACAAGTTTGAGGAGGTAAAAATAAAGCCTATTCGTGTAATTTTTGTATAAAGAATTGAAAATTGTTTAACAGCTTTATCCCGTGTTTTGCCGCTTATTTTGAGTAACGCGTACGCACATGAAAAAATTTTTGATTCTTCTGGCCATTGGAATTGTACTGATTGGGGTATTGTGGATGGTGGTGAGCACCATTCGGCACAAACAAACAAAATCATTCAGCCCGGAAGATACTGCCTCCTTTACGGATGGCGAGTTGAACGTGTCGGTTTGGTATAACCGTCCATACAAGAAGGGGCGCGAAATTTTTGGCGCGCTTGTTCCTTACAAACAAGTGTGGAGAACAGGGGCCAATGAAGCAACGGTTTTTGAAACCAACCGCACACTTACGTTCCGAGATCAAAAATTAATGGCAGGAACATATTCCCTATGGACGATTCCGGATTCAACCAGTTGGCAGATTATTTTTAATGCCAAGCATGGTCAATGGGGTATTAACAGCAAGGGCGAGGCTAATCGTGATCCTTCTGAAGATGTGCTTACTGTTATTGTTCCGGCCATCGTACAGGATAGGGAGTTTGAACAGTTTACCATTCAATTTGATAAAACGGGCGAGGAGGCAGAAATGATTTTGCTTTGGGATAAAACTGTGGTGGCCGTTCCTTTCTCCTATTAGCATTTACTTAATCAGTAACCTTAATCGTGTTCTTCTTTTTTCAGGCAATACACCCGCTTGCAAGGAAACAGTATAGCTTAACCTCGCAGGTTCAATGCCCTGAGCTATTAAAGCCTGTAACACTGCCTGTGCCTGTTGATCGGTTCGGTTGTTGTGATAGGTAGTTTCTACAATCGTGCTGTCGCGTGAGTAGAGCTGACCGAGTGTATCAATATCCTGTATTTGGTAGATGATGGTATCGATACGAATTTCAGTTAAGTCTGGATCAGATTGAACGGAATCTTCCGTGTAACCTTCAAACTCAAGCTGAAGCTCAAACGATCTGTCAGGCACACTCTTCATGAGACGTACAAGCCTTCTGGTTTCATTTCCAACATCGTTGAGTACGGCCGAGTTCGGTTCAAACTCCAGACCTTCAAGCTCCACAACATCTCCGGCAGAAACCGGCTTTAGTGCAACGTCAACTTTTTGCACCAACGGGCTTTCTTCTTCTGTCATGTCAAATATCCGGGAGAAAAATGTGTAATGACCTTGCTCCGGATCAACAGAAAGTTCGTACCGGGTTCCTTCTGTCAGGTATAAAAAGTAATACCCGTTTTTATCGGGCCTTCCCGTAAAGAAGCGCGAGCGGGTATTCAAATCTTCTACCGAAATATAGGCCGATAGCGGTTTGCCATCTGCATCGGTAATCTGCCCTTCAAGTTTCATCACGGCTTTTGGGCGCCATTGTTCCGGAACAAGAAATTCAACCAACTCTGTTTTGAACCTGCCCGGAGCATCCTTTAGCAAGTAGCGACCATTTGAAATTGAGCTGACAAACTGATCGTTACCGGGAGTGTTTACAAAATCCAATGGTTGCGGATCCGTCCATCGATCATTGATTTTTTTACTTACATACAAGTCATAGCCTCCTTTACCTGGAGAAATCGCATTGGAAGCAAAGATTAAAACATTTCCATCAGCAGAAATGCGGGGCGTTTGTGAGTTGCCGGTATTGATGTTGGCGGGAAGTTCTTCAGGTTCTTGCCAAAGGCCATTGGCTCCTTTCTGGGCAACCATAATTTTGCATCCTTGTGCTCCCCGTAAATCCATTTTCTGACATCGCATAAAATACATGGTCATGCCATCGGGTGAGAATGTGGGCGTGCCCTCATGAAGTTTGGAGTTGATAGGGGCATACATGTTTTGAAAGTCGCTCCACGATGTACCCGTTACTTTACCTGCCCAAATATCATAACCGCCTACTCCCCCTGATTTTATGCTGGTGAGGTAAAGCGTTTCACCATCGGCACTGAGGGTATAGCTTTTTTGAAAATTTAGCTTTGCATTTATGTGCTTGGCAAGTTCTTTTGGCTCCGTCCAGTTGGCACCCTCTTTTTTGGCCAAAAAAACAGCGGGTTCATATTCTCCATTGTAATCCGATGTAAATAGCAGGGTGCTGCCGTCTAAACTTATAAAAGGGGCTGAAAGATTGATAGTTGGCCTGTTGATGTTTTGCGGAAGCCTGCGCACCGCGGCCTGGCCGAAACCATCCAATGTGGGAATAAAGGCAATAAGGAGAAGAATAATCCTGTTCATGAAGCTAAAGTTAATGCATTAGGTTGGCAAATAGGCTGCCAGACACCGCGTTCTTATTATTTTCAACCTGATGGAATTTTCACGGGTAAGTGATAATTTAGCCGCTCGGTTAATAAAGCAATGATCCAGGTAATTCCATCCATAGCCATACGAAAAGGACGTGTTGTAAGAATGCGGAAGGGAGATCCTTCCAGTGAAAAGGCGTATGATGAAAATCCACTCGACCTGGCCAAGCGTTTTGAAGACCACGGCATTGAAGTGGTTCACCTGGTTGATTTGGATGGCGCGGAACGAGGCTCTCCTGTAAACTATCACATCATTGAACAGGTATCGGCCTATACCGATCTTAAAATTGATTTCACTGGGGGCATTTCAACAGACGGAGACATCAGTAAAGCCTACGAGGCTGGTGCCGATTACATTACCGCTTCGAGTATTGCCGTAACCAATCAGGAGTTGTTTGCTTCGTGGATTGTATCCTTCGGTCGTGAAAAAATTACGCTTGGAGCAGATGTTACCGATGTGAAAAGCATGAACTTGTTGTTTCGTGGGTGGCAGCGCAAATCGGAGTTAACGTTATTTGAACACCTGGAGTATTTTCATGAACGCGGGTTGAAATATGTAAAATCAACCGATGTATCGCGCGATGGCGTATTGGAGGGCCCTAACTTTGAGTTTTATCAAAATATACGCGATCGTTTTCCTGAATTAAGTGTGTTGGCGAGTGGTGGTATTCGCGGGGTAGATGACATTAAGCGCCTGAATGAAATGGGTGTGTTCGGAGTAATTTTCGGAAAAGCTTATTACGAAGGTGTTTTGAAGCTGAAAGATTTGGAGCAGTTCTTTGTGAAGAAAGAATCTTAAAAATTAAGCCCCTCGAGTAATCGAGGGGCTTTTTATTTTTATTGGATAGCTACATTAAATGTAACTTCAATATCCGTTTCACCAGATCCTGGACAAGCTCCAGTCTTAGTACCCGGTTGGTGACGAAGCACAATGGTAATGGTTCCGGTGCTGGCGGCTCCAGTTTCCCAAATGGTAGTAAGTCCTACGTCTAAACCATTATCATCCTCATCAGCATATGAATAATCGATATTTGCACCACCGCCTACGGTAAAGCAGAAAAGATGCTCATCAGCCTCTTCTTCTATTTCTTCAGTAATATTTTCAGCGGGGTTTACAGATTCATTCAACAGCGTTATTTCAGCGGTGTATGTTGTTGATGCAGATAGCACAGCGGCATCACCTCCTGTAGAATAAATGTATTGCGGAACACCTGCACCATCACCATCCAGATCCTTAAAGGTCATAGTAATCGGATCTCCTCCGGTTGGCGTTAATGTTAGCGTTAATGTGGTAATCAACTCCTCTTCATTGGCAGGTTCCGGATCATCGCCACAGCTTACCAGCAACAATGTTGCAAGTAAAAACGAGCCAAGAAAAAACCTCGACAGCCAACGGGTAACTAAATGGTTTTGTGTGTTCATAAGTAATCTGGTTTTTAGTTATGTGAATGAAAATTATAATTCAAGCGGATAATAAAAGTTCGACCAACATCATCGGCAAAGTAACGCAGGCGGTTCATGTAGTTGCGGTAGCTGGCGTTCCCCAGGTTTTCACCAGCCATACTTATCGATAATGTATTTTCTTTAACAGGCACTTTAAATCCCATCTCCACATTTACCAGCGTGTAACCAGCTGGAGCAGGTGCAATATCATATACACGCTCACCCGTATAGTCAGGAATGTCCTCCGGATAAACTGTAATGGGCGCGCGGTTTTGTTTGAGTACAACGGGAATACTTGCTTGCACAAAAAAATCTTTCAGTTTACCTACATCGGTGGTGTAGGTCAAAGCATTCTCAATTGCAATTGGCGGAATAAATATTAACACATCATTGCGCGTGACATCCTCACCTCGAACGTAAGAGAATTTGCCTGTGTATTTAATTTTTTGAACGGGATGCCAATTTAGGGAGACATCAAGTCCCTTTAGCATGGCATCGGTTTGCTCATATTGCCATACCGAAAAATAGCCGCGGATGGTTAACCGCGAACCAACAGGCCGTAGAAAAACATAATTATCAATTGAATTTACATACACCGAAAAATCAGCCGACAAGCGTTCTCCACCTAGTTGTAAAGAAGTGATCCACTTGGTGCTCATTTCTTTTTTTATGAGTGTCTGATCAGTTAGCAACTCACCATTTGGGCGCATTAGACCCTCTTCAATAGCTGCGGTGCCGTGGTGAAGCCCCTCGCTGTATAATTCACTAACATGTGGTGGCCGTGATGAAACGCCAAGATGCGTGTTTAACCTTGCTTGCGGACTAATGTAATACGTGGCACCCAGCGACCCGGACAGGTAGTGAAAATTGAAAGATGGTTTCACTAAGTCGTTAGTGGTTGTGAAGGCAAGAACATTTAGGTGTTGGTAATCATACCGTGCCCCTGCTTCAAACAACCAGTTTCGCTTTCTTACTTTTTCAATAAGAAACAGTCCAGATGAAAAGAGCCGGTAATCCGGAATCATCGGACGTATACCCGTTTCTCCAGTTTCGTTAATGTTCTGTTTGTAGGTTGCATTTATACCAATGCTACCGGAGTGCCGCGGGTGATCGTGATCTAACGACACATCCAACACGTTGGTGAAGAGTTTCATAAACAACGCTGGTCGTTCGCTTCGCCCGCCTCTTCGAATATCAAATTCCCTGCGCTGATTGTATTGTCCCCCGTAGAGCACCTTAAGCTCTCCTACTCCTTTAATTTTTTGAGAAGCCTGAATTTTCAGCAACTGATGATTGATCTTTTGCTTTGGATTGTTGATGTCGTATGAGAACGGAGCAACATACCAGGGCTCTCCATTTTCAATGGACGATTGGAGATCGTTTTGGTTTCCGGTATGTGCAGCGCGCAATATGCCAATTGTTGAATTGAAACTGCTCATGAAGATTTCCAGGGAGCGGTTATCACCTTTGTATCCAAGACTTCCTGAAAAATCAAGTTCGCGCACACCCGTGTTTGAAAGCACATAATCCCGTGCCATGAAATCTCCGCCACGCTTGGCTGTTCCCTGTAATCGCCAACTCCACGGATTGGATTTGTTTAGTTCGCCTTCCACCATGCCCGACAAAAAAGTCATGCGGCTGTTACTCATAAATCCGGTGTTGATTTCACCCCCAAATGCGTGTGCCTTGTTATGAAGCGATGGAGGATTGATAATGATAGTGCCACCAATGGCATCAGCGCCATAGCGTACAGCCTCTGCGCCTTTCACCACTGTAATTTCAGATGCAATGAACGGATCAATTTCCGGTGCATGTTCAATACCCCACTGCTGTCCTTCCTGGCGGATTCCGTTGTTCAGAATGAGAATGCGCTGGCTGTGTAAACCATGAATAACGGGTTTGAAAATGGCTGGCCCAACCTGCAAGGCATTTACTCCGGCCACCGTTTTTAAACTTTCACCAAGCGATTTTCCATGCTGATGATCCAGGTCATGTTCAGTAAGGCTAACCGATGTATTGCTGATGGCCGAACGGGTTTGCTGACCAACAACTTCAATACTGCTGAGTTCTGTAACATCTTCGCGCAGTGTGATGGAAACCTGTTGGTTTTTGGTTAGCTCGATATGGGATTCATAAGGCAGGAACCCAACAAACTTTACAGAAAGGTTGTACGTGTTTGCGCACAGGTTTTTGAACACAAAAAATCCTTGCGCATCGGTTACAGTGCCGTCTCCATTTAGCATAACCGTTGCTCCAGGCATAGCTTGTCCATCACTATCGCGAACCATGCCGGAAAGTTTTAGCGTGCAGTTATCCTGACTTCTTGCGGGCTGCAAAAGCACGGTTATAAGTATGACGAGTATGATCCAGGAGCGTTTCAAACTATTTGCAACAAGGTTGCAAATATAATCATGGAAACGATAATAGAGTTTGACTAAATGGTTCTTTTTATTTTAAATCAGTCGACAATATCGGAGAGCTTGAAGCGCTCAATGAGATAATACAGGAAATTGAAATTAAGCACGGATTCGTCCTGATCAGTTTTTGGCTTGGATTCCGGTTTTTTTGAGGCTGGCTTTACTTCTTCTGTGGTATCGCGGGGAATAGCAGGGGAAGATGTACCTGAATTATTTGAAGGAGTTGTGGTATTCCTCTGATTTTTAACCTCAACATCGCTAAGACCATCCGGTGATGGCTCAACGCGATTCTCCCTGTTGTTTCCGGCACCATAATCCAGATCAGGCAAACGATCATCCTGCCCAAAGGCAAAACTGAAGCAAAAAATGCCCAGCACGGATAGGAAAGCGGTCAGGTTGGTGCGGATTTTCATACGCGTAATGTTGTACAAACGCAAAACAATTGCTTCTTGTTTCAGGAAAGGTAGAAATTTCGTTTGGTGAGAATTGCCTTTATTAGACAAATCTTGGGTTAAAATAGACAAACAGGCATTATTACCCATATTTTTAGGGCATTATGAGCATTTCCTGGCAGGATTTTGAAAAAGTAGACATTCGGGTGGGTACCGTGGTGCGGGCAGAAAATTTTGAGGGGGCCCGTAAACCAGCCATAAAAATCTGGGTTGATTTGGGAGATTTGGGTATCAAAAAATCAAGCGCCCAGATTACCGATTTATATACCCCCGAAACGTTGATTGGCAAGCGTGTTGTCTGTGTGGTGAACTTTCCGGAAAAGCAAATAGGAAATTTTATGTCGGAAGTTTTGGTTACGGGTTTTCCGGATTCCAACAACCGTATTGTTCTTTGTACTACAGATGGTGAGGTGCCCAACGGAGCCCGTCTTTTTTAATCATGAATTTTTCAGCATTACCCGAAATTACAGGCGGAAAACTTTTGCAGCTTTCAGCGGATCGGCCACTGGTGCATTTGCTTACCGACAGCCGGAAACCGGTGGTGCATGAAGGCGCTTGCTTTTTTGCTATTGCAGGCGACAGGCATGATGGACACGATTACATCCGCTCGCTCTACGAATCGGGCGTATATCAGTTTATTGTTGAACGAAACTATCCAACCCGGAATTTGCCTCAGGCCAACATCTTGCAGGTGGAATCAACGGTAGGTGCGTTGCAGAAAATTGTCGCACACCACCGCAAAAAATTTTCGATACCGGTTATTGGCATTACAGGAAGCAACGGCAAGACCATCGTTAAAGAATGGCTATATCAGTTGCTCGCTCACGAATACACCATTGTTAAAAACCCGGGAAGCTATAACTCACAAATCGGTGTGCCCCTTTCGGTGTGGCATATGCAGCCACATCATCAACTTGGAATTTTTGAAGCAGGCGTTTCCTTTCCGGGAGAGATGAATAACCTCCGTGAAATAATCAATCCATCGTTAGGCATATTCACCACGATCGGATCTGCACACGATGAAAATTTCGCAAATCGCACCGAGAAGATCAGAGAAAAACTCAACTTGTTTGCACGGGTGTCAACCCTGATTTATTGCTACGATCACCACGAAATTGGTGATGCGGTGAAACAAACCGAAATACCTGCATTGAACTGGGGAAGCTCGAAACATGCGGATGTTGAGGTTACGCGAAATGACGGAAGCCTCAATATAAACTGGAAGCAAAAACAACTGCAGTTTGATATTCAGTTTCCCTTTGTAGATGCGGCATCTGTTGAAAATGGCTTGCACTGCGTAGTGGCCATGTTAAAGTTGGGGTATGACCCAACCATTATTCAACAACGCGTAAAATTACTCCGCTCGGTGCCTATGCGGTTGGAGTTGAAAGAAGGCATCAACCAATGCCAACTTATTGACGACACGTACAACAATGATTTGGCGGGTCTTCAGATGAGCATTGATTTTTTACGCAACCAACATCAAAAGCAAGCCAAAACCATTATCCTTTCGGATATTCTTGAGTCTGGGTTGGCTGGTGAAGAACTGGTAAAGCGTATTGCAACTTCCATTAACGCCAGTGGAATATCAAAATTCATAGGCATTGGTAAACATCTTTCGCAACACGCAAATTTCTTTCAGGCAGATTCAAAATTCTTTGCAACTACTGACGCGTTTCTTGAATCCATGAAACCCGAGTGGTTTCAACACGAGATGATTCTGGTTAAAGGAGCCCGCGTGTTTCAGTTTGAGAAAATTGTTGCGGCTCTTCAAAAGAAGGTGCATGGTACTGTGATGGAGATCAACCTTGGAGCGCTCGTACATAACCTGAATGAATTTCGTGCAAGGCTAAAACCTGGTACAAAGTTAATGGTGATGGTAAAGGCTTTTGCCTACGGAAGTGGCAGCATTGACATCGCCAACGTCTTGCAGTTTCACAAAGTAAACTACCTGGGTGTTGCGTATGCGGATGAAGGTGTTGAGCTTCGCAGAAACAACATCACTATACCCATCATGGTGATGAATCCATCACCAGATGGTTTTCAGGCCATGATACAAAACAACCTGGAGCCTGAGGTATACAGTTTTAAAGTTCTGCATGAATTGATTGCGTTTTTGAATGGCCAGTCTATGAGCATTCACCTGAAGCTGGACACGGGTATGCATCGATTAGGATTTGAAGAGACAGAAATTGAGGGATTGATTGCCACCCTTTTGGAAAACCCGAATTTGAATATTGCCAGTATGTTCACCCATTTGGCAGGCGCTGATGAAAAGACGCATGATGAATTTTCAAGCCAACAGGTTGATCGGTTTACTCACATGGCCGAAAAAATTTCCACGGCATTAAACATTCAGCCCCTGTTGCATGTATTGAATACATCGGGCATTATGCGTTTTCCCGACTGGCAATTTGATATGGTACGCCTGGGTATAGGATTGTATGGAGCAAGCCCCGTATCCGGGCTAAGTAAACTCAGGCCTGTGGCAACACTTAAAACAGTCATATCCCAAATCAAGCACATCCCGAAAGGAGAGACCATTGGATATGGACGAAGGGGTGTCGCTGATTCAGATATTACGTTGGCCACTATTGCCATCGGTTATGCCGATGGATTTAACCGTGCGTTTAGTCGCGGGGTAGGGCAAGTGTTGATAAAAGGCAAACGCGCACCGGTTATTGGAAATGTATGCATGGACATGACCATGGTTGATGTTACCGGAATTGATGCCCATGAAGGTGATGAAGTGATTGTTTTTGGCGAGGGACTTCCTGTTGATGAGGTTGCTGCCTGGATTAATACCATTCCCTATGAAATTTTAACCAATACAAGTGAACGGGTGAAACGTGTGTTTGTGGCAGAGAGTATGTAGGTTACGTTTTTGAATGTTGACGATTAATGGAATATTAATGACTTTGATATGAGGGCAATTTGGAAGACAGCATTTTTGTTGGTAATTGTGATGATTTCGTTTTCATCGTGTAACGATGATGAAAACGGAGCCGTAAAATCGTATGTAAACAGTTGGATTTACGATAACATGGAATTCTGGTATTACTGGAATACCGAGTTGCCCACAAACCCCAATCGATCACTAGAACCGCCTGATTTTTTTGAATCGCTTCTTTCATCTCAAGATCGCTTTTCGTGGATACAGGATAACTTTGAGGAACTCTTGAATTCGCTTCAAGGCATTACAAAAGAAGCGGGTTATGAATTCAAACTTTATCAGGAACAAGGCACAACAAATGTTTTCATGCAAGTGATGTATATAAAACCAAGCTCACCGGCTGAGAATGCTGGCTTGTTGCGAGGAGACATTATTGAGCTTGTGAACGGTACACAGATGAATCTCGACAACTACCAGAGCTTGCTTAGCAGCCTAAGTGAGAATCATACCATTTCATACAAGCGACACAATGGAACAAACTTTGTTGACCTCGGAACACTCTCATTGACAACTGTTGAATATGCTGAAAACCCGAACTTTCTGCACGAAATCTATTTGATAGATGGAAAGAAAATCGGGTATTATGTGTATACGTTTTTTGCAAACGGGCCAACAGAAAACAGCAATCAGTATAATAGTGAAATGAACGAGGTGTTCTCTGATTTTCAAACCGCAGGTATTACTGAACTGATTATTGATTTACGTTTTAACAGAGGAGGATCAGAAACTGCAACGATTAATCTGGCCAGTCTGATTGCCAAAGACGTAACACCGTCAACTATCTTCGCCAAACGAGAATACAATGACCTGGTAGAAGACGCCATTCTAAATGAACCATCATTAGGCCCTGACTTCCTCACTTCAAAATTTATATCGCTATCACAAAATATCGGAGCACAAATTTCTAAAGTGTATATTCTCACCAGTTCAAATACTGCCTCGGCCAGTGAGCTATTGATTAACGGTTTGCGACCATTTATGGAAGTTAAGCTCATTGGCAACACAACATATGGAAAGAACTATGGATCGATAACTATAACGGATGAAGACAATCCTTCCAATAAGTGGGGCATGCAGCCCATTGTTGTAAAGTCGTATAACAGTTTGGATCAATCCGATTACGACAATGGCTTTACGCCCGACATTTTGGATGAAGACAATGATCTGGTTTTATATCCCCTTGGTGATGTTAATGAACGGCTACTTAATCTGGCCCTTGAAGATATTGTTGGAGGAACAGTTGGTGGTCGTAAAGCTACAGGTGATGTTGCCGGAAATTCAGTTGAATTCAAATCCCTTACTGGCAGAAGATCAAATTACCTGGAAGGCAATGACCAGCGTAAACGACTCAATCGGTTGATGGATACTTTCATGGTTAATCACTAGCCACAACCCAGATTTTTCTTGAGGTCGCGATTGGGCAACCCACCAAAGTCGAACGGGTTTTCGGTTGTTTCTTCTGCTGTTGCAGGAACAGCAGGCTTCTCTGGCTTTTTTTGGTCTTGTTTTGCGTCCTTCTTTTTGGTCTTTGATTTTTTCATACTTAAAGCTAACAACTGATAAGAATCATTGCACGGGCCTGATTTTGCCGTATCTTTGTTTAAAATTAATCTAAATAAGGATGGCAAACGGCAAAAGAAGTGTTGCCCAGATGCGACCGGGGGAAGTGGCGATTATTGCCAGCTTAGAAGATGATGACCTGTCGACCAAATTAATGGAAATGGGTTGCCTTCCCGGGGCAAGCATACGGTTTAACTTCAGGGCTCCGTTTGGCGATCCGGTTTGTATCAGTGTTTCAGGTTATGAACTTTCCCTCCGCGTAGCCGAAGCTTCAACGATTTCTATTCTTAACTAGGCGAATGCAAACTTCAGGCAAACATGTGAAGATTGCGTTGGTTGGTAATCCGAATTCAGGAAAATCATCGCTGTTCAATTACCTCACCGGGCTCAATCAAAAGACGGGAAACTTTCCTGGGGTTACGGTAGAGAAACGGGTTGGGTTTTCTAAAATGCCTGACGGGCACCAGGCACAGTTTATCGATTTGCCAGGCATTTACAGTTTGTATCCGCGCAGTCTGGATGAACAAATTGTTTCAGAGATTTTACTCAATCATAAATCACCTGAATGCCCGGATGCCATAGTGGTGATTGTTGATGCTACCAACCTGAAGCGAAGCCTGTTGTTGGTAACGCAAATCAGCGATTTGGGATTGCCCGTTGTGCTGGCCCTTAACATGATGGACCTGGTGGCGAAAAAGCAAATCAGCTACAACCTGGTTGAGATGTCGCAACAACTGGGTATTCCGGTTGTTCCGATCAATGCCCGCAACGGTATGGGAGTCGATCAATTGAAATCCATATTATGTAAACCCATAGCATTGCCGGGAAAAACAATCTTTCCGGTTTTTGATGAAGCGAAAGCGGGCGTGCAGGAATTGCGTACTGCACTGGAGCTGGATAATGATTACGAAGCTTATCAATTTTTGCAACAACCCAGTACACTTGGTTTTCTCAAGCCAGAAGACCGCGATCTGATTCATCAAGTAAAAGAAAAATATAAATTCTTCCCCGGTAAGTTTCACGGAGCTGAAACGGTGCAACGGTATAGTTTCATTCAGTCGTTGCTTGATAGCGTCACAATCAAACCGGCAATCGAAAGTAAAACCAGTCGCTCTACCGACTTCGATAAAATTCTTACGCATCGCGTATGGGGTTACGCGATATTTTTTGGAATTCTTTTCCTGATTTTTCAAGCCATTTTTGCATGGGCAACAGTACCCATGGATTTTATTGACGGTGTATTTGCTTCGTTCAGCAATTACCTAAGCGAAACATTACCCGATGGGCCATTGACCAGAATGCTGGCGCAAGGAGTTGTGCCAGGCATTGGAGGTATTGTAATCTTCATTCCGCAGATTGCCATTCTTTTTGCGTTCATTTCTGTTTTGGAAGAATCGGGCTATATGTCGCGCGTGGTTTTTTTGATGGATAAAATCATGCGCAAGTTTGGCTTGAATGGTAAAAGTGTTGTGCCGTTGATTTCCGGAGTGGCTTGTGCAATTCCCGCTATCATGGCTACGCGCACTATCGATAACTGGAAGGAGCGAACCATTACCATATTGGTAACACCCTTGATGAGTTGTTCGGCACGGCTACCGGTGTTCACCATTTTAATTGCCTTGATTGTGCCGGAAGATATGGTCTTCGGATTTTTTAACCTGCAAGGACTTGCACTAATGGGTTTGTACTTGCTCGGGTTCGCAGCAGCCATGCTCTCAGCCGTTGTCATTAAGATGCTGATCAACGTAAAAGAACGCAGTTACCTGATTATGGAAATGCCTACCTACCGTTGGCCCAAATGGTCGAACGTGGGGTACACCATCTATGATAAAACAAAATCATTTGTATTTGAAGCCGGTAAAGTAATTCTGGCGATAGCGGTTGTATTGTGGGTGCTAGCATCATATGGGCCGGGCGATCATCAGGAAAATGCCAGGGAATATGTGTTGAAAGAATCGGAGAACCTGCGCTTAACGGAACAGGGCCTTGAAGATCGCGTGGCTGCCTACAAGCTCGAGCACTCGTACGCAGGGATACTTGGAAAAAGTATTGAGCCGATTATACGCCCGCTGGGATATGATTGGAAAATTGGCATTGCGTTGGTGACTTCATTCGCAGCGCGCGAAGTTTTTGTGGGCACTATGGCCACTATCTATAGCATTGGAAGTGAGGAAGATCAAACCACTATAAAAAGTCGAATGAAAGCGGAGATCAATCCCGAAACAGGCGGTCCACGTTACACACCCGCAGTGGGTTTTTCGCTGCTTGTCTTTTACACATTTGCCATGCAATGCATGAGTACCATCGCAGTAGTTTATCGCGAAACGAAAGGATGGAAATGGCCCATGATTCAATTGGTTTACATGACCGTGTTGGCATACGTTTCGGCCTTCATTGTATTTCAATCGCTTAGCTGAAGCAGGTAAAAGGATTTTCTTTTATATTTAATGGCTAAACCGCTATTATGACTTCAAGCTATCATTTGGGTATATTAAATCTTACGCATCTGCTTATTAGCGCAGACGGCATTATTGATGATCAGGAAAAGCAAGCGCTTACCCGCCTCAGGAAGCTTGAGCAGATTGATGACGCTGTATTTGAAACATTCTCTCAGGCGGTCCAATCAAAAAAAGAACGCGACATTTATAAGGAGGGCATTGATAACATAAATGCCTGCACAGATGAAGAAAAATTACGAGCACTTGCATTACTTTATAAAATGTCGGAAGTAGATGGGCGGGTGCACGCCAAAGAAGTGCGGCTATTGTTGTATTCCATCAAGTTAACCGGTATCGAGTTTGATGATGTAGTAAAAAAGGCCGGTACGATTCAATCTTTATTCTGATAATCATGAGACATGTTACTGCATTTTTGTTGACTATATTTTTATGGTCATGCGGAAAACCCGTGCCCACACCTAATGTGTTTTCTGATCCGGTACGCGTTCAGATCGCTGAACTTCAGGATCGCAGGAATACGGACAGCCTGCTTATTTTTTTACAACATGAAAATTCGGAATACCGGAGCGCAGCAGCATTAGCATTTGCTTCCATTCAGGATACACTGGCAGTTGAAAAGCTAGCCATTCTGTTACAAGATGTTGACCAATCGGTTCAGGAGACAGCTGCGTTTGCACTTGGCCAAACGGGAGGGACCGCTGCATTTCAAGCGCTTTCTTCTGGCGCATTCAATTCACCGATTGTTAAAGAAGCATTAGGCAAGACAGCAGCGCAAATTGAATCTTCAAAACTTGACGCATGGGGCTTATATCGTCTTGCGTTAAGCGGTAAAGCAGACTCTACACACGTCAATCGTGCCACTCAACTTCTGGCTCCAACTAGTTCGGAGGAAGATCGCTTTGGGGCAGCACATTTTTTTAGTAGAACTACTTTGAAAATTGATTTGGCCAAGCAACAACTGCTGCAAGCTTTGCGATCGGATTCATCAGCCTATGTTCGTATGGCTGTTGCTTCAGCTTTGCGCAAGATTGTTTCTGCAGAGGTACAACAGGCGCTCAAAGAAGCTATTGCTCATGACCCCGATTATCGGGTGCGGGTGAATGCGGTTCGTGCGCTCGCCAATTTTCCAGTTGATGATTTTGCTCAAAATTTGATTGAGGCCCTGAAGGATGAAAGCGAACCGGTTGCCATTGCTGCTGCTGAAACCGTTGCATCATTGAATTTCGAAGGACAAACACAACTATTGTCGCAGCAAGTCCAAACCACAAATTCGTGGCGTGTAAAAGGAAATTTATACGAGTCCCTTTTGGCAAGCGGTAAGAATTCCGATTCGGTAGTAGAAGAAATTATAGCCCAATTTGAAACCACAGAAAATCCATACGGAAAGGCGGCACTATTAACCGCCTTGAGGCAGGCGCCAGCAGCTCATTTATTTGTTCAAGAGCAACTTGATTCATCCGTTCCGGTAATCAAGTCGTCTGCTGCGGCAGCGCTGGTATCTATGAATCGTCACCGGTTGTTTCAACCATCCATGCAGCAAGCTTTTATTGACGCATATCGAAAAGCCATGCAAACCGGAGATGCCGCTGTGATCGGCACCGTTGCTGCCGCACTTATGAATCCTTCGCTTAACTATAAGAAGCTGATCACCGATTATCAGTTTTTATACGAAGCGAAATCAAACCTTTCTTTGCCCCGCGACAATGAAGCACTTCAACCCCTGGAGGCCTCGATAGCGTATTTTGAAAATCGCGAGTTGGAAAAACCGGTTGCGAATGAATTCAACCATCCAATTGATTGGGCTTTTGTAAAAACCATTCCAAGGGATCAGCAAGTGCGCATTCAAACCTCAAAGGGTGATATTATTATTCAATTATTTGTTGAGGAGGCTCCAGGCTCGGTGGCCAACTTTCTTCAGTTAACCAATTCCGGATACTTTAATGGAAAGAATTTTCATCGGGTGGTTCCCAACTTTGTCATTCAGGGAGGGTGTAACCGGGGCGATGGTTGGGGCAGCGAAGATTACTCCATCCGGTCAGAATTTTCCATGTGCAAATACAAGGAGGGTTCTGTAGGGATGGCATCTGCAGGAAAAGATACGGAGGGAACACAGTGGTTTATAACACACTCACCAACACCACATCTCGATGGTCGCTATACCATTTTTGCCGAAGTGGTTTCAGGGATGGATGTGGTTCATCAAATGGCGGTGGGCGATCAAATAATACAGGTGGAAGCGTTATAAGCATAAAGCATCCATTGTCGGCTGAGCCGATTGCCTTAACTTCGTGCACAAAATTTGTACAGTTGAAAAAGCCTTTCAGTCAGAATTTTACCATAGGCATACTCGGTGGCGGTCAGCTTGGGCGCATGCTCATTCAATCGGGTATTGATTATAATCTTTCCTTTAAAGTACTTGATCCTGATCCGCAAGCACCTTGTAAAAACCTGGCCGACTTTCATACAGGAAAACTAACAGATTATGAAACGGTGATGCGGTTTGCACATGACTGCGAGATTGTCACCATCGAAATTGAAAATGTTAACACGCAGGCGCTAAAAGACCTGGCAAAACAAGGCAAGAAAATTTATCCGCAACCGGAGGCAATTGAGCTCATTCAGGATAAACGCAGCCAGAAAAAATTTTATCAGGAGAATGGAATTCCCACAGCCGAATTCATTTTAACCGATACGCAGAAGGCTGTTGAACAGCACATTGGTTTCTTACCTGCTGTACA
The DNA here is from genome assembly GCA_030584025.1 of Cyclobacteriaceae bacterium. Lineage (NCBI taxonomy): Bacteria > Pseudomonadati > Bacteroidota > Cytophagia > Cytophagales > Cyclobacteriaceae > Cyclobacteriaceae bacterium. The sequence goes on along the minus strand of CP129487.1, from coordinate 3,697,208 downwards.
TAAGCTGGGCAAAGAAGGGTATGACGGCAGGGGAGTGCAAATCCTTAAAACCAAAGCCGACATTGCAAAAGCATTTGATGCACCCGGTGTACTTGAAAAACTTGTTGATTTTGAAAAAGAGATTTCCGTTATCGTAGCGCGTACGGCAGCAGGCGAAATAAAAACCTTCCCTCCTGTTGAAATGGTATTTCATCCTGTGCACAACCTGGTCGAATATCTTTTTTCTCCGGCAACGATCACGGATAAAATAGCAAAAGAAGCAGACCGCATTGCATGCGATATCATTGAAAAACTTGGTCTTGTTGGACTTCTCGCTGTTGAGATGTTTGTAACCAAACAAGGCGATGTGCTGGTGAATGAAGTCGCGCCACGTCCACACAACAGCGGCCATCAAACTATTGAGGCAAACGCAACTTCACAGTATGAGCAACATTTGCGCGCCATCACCGGCCTTCCACTGGGCAGCACCGAAGTATTGATTCCAAGCGCTATGGTGAACCTGTTAGGCAGTGACGGACATACGGGCCCGGCCCTGTATGAAGGCTTTGAGGAGGTAGTGAAAGTTCCGGGCGTGCACGTTCACTTGTATGGTAAGAAGAATACCAAGCCTTTTCGTAAAATGGGCCACGTGACAATCGTGGATCACGATATCAATTCATTGAAGGAGAAGGCTAACTTTGTAAAGAACACCCTTAACGTTATCGCATGACAAAACCACTTGTGGGCATTATCATGGGCAGCCAGTCAGATTTGAAAATCATGAAGGAAGCTGCCGAAGTACTGGAAGAACTAGGTGTTACCTATGAACTTACGGTGGTATCGGCCCACCGCACGCCTTTGCGCATGGTTTCATATGCTCAAGAAGCCAGAAAACGAGGGTTAAAGGTAATTATTGCCGGGGCTGGGGGTGCAGCGCATTTGCCCGGCATGGTGGCTTCCATCACTTCATTGCCGGTAATTGGGGTACCGGTTAAATCATCAAATTCGATTGATGGTTGGGACTCCGTTCTCTCTATCCTCCAGATGCCTGCCGGTGTTCCGGTGGCCACAGTCGCCCTTAATGGGGCCAGAAATGCCGGTATATTGGCCGCCCAGATAGTGGGAAGCCATGAAAAAAAGGTCGCCACACGCCTTGATAAATTCAAAAAGTCGCTGCAATTAAAAGTGGAATCTGTTGCCAAATCGATTGAAAAGAAGGGTTGGCGTGAGGCAGAGCAGTAATTTTTACTAAAAAGCCCTATCTTCCGTTCTCATTAATCGTTTTGCTTATGAAGCCGAATGAAAAAGGCTGGCTAAAAGAGTACCTCGAGTTTAGAAAAGAACTGTTTCGGGATCTTACCCGCGAGAAGCGAGCGTCTCATCCGGAGCAATCCCTGTATCGGATCATGCACCCAACGGGGTTGATGTATGGACATTCGGTTGGAAAAATTGATCATCCGTTGGCCGAGGGCTGGAATGAAAAGGATCGGATGAAAATTTTGCTGGCTGAAAGTCTGATCAGCAGTGCACTTGTTTATCACAGCAAGCCATTGAATTCATTTGAAGAGGTTTCTCAGGTTTTTGTTCGTTCGCTGGAGAGCATCGGAAGTTTTTATAACAATATTTTTCCTGAACTCGCTACGCCTACAAAAACGATTTTTGGAAAGAAGCGATCAGCCATTGATCTGGTGGAAAGAATTTTGGAGAAGCGCATTGATCGGGCCGCTTCATTTAAAGGAAATTTTTGGAGCAGCTTTTTTCATAGCAGCCTTCTCTTTCTGGACGTTTATATTTTCGGACAATGGATACACACCAATGCTGACAGGATTGTTGCGGATTTCTTTCGGTACGAGCGCGAAGAGTTGCGATTCTCTGTGATTAAAGTGATTGCTGCTGCTGCTCACTCCGATCAGGTGATTAATTATGAAGAAAATAAACTGTTGGAGTATTTCCTGCAAGGAACTGAATTGACGCCTGAGAAGCGTAGAGAAGCACTCTTGATTTTTAACAAGGGGATAAGTGTTGACGAGATCAATCTTCCTTCAGAAAATTCGTGGATCTTGAAAAAGTACTTTTTAGAGATAGCCATTCTTACCACGTGGGCAGACCGGAAAGTTGAACGTGCTGAGCATGCGTTTCTCCGTTACTTTGCCGATTACCTCGGATTTAGTGAAGACGACCTGGAATACAGCATGATTGCTGTGGAAGGTTTTGTATTGGAGCATTGGGAACAGCTTGAGTATTTGCAAGATAAACAAGACTATCAGCGTGTTAGCGAACACTACATAAGCAGAGTAGCTAAACTGGCAGAGAAAAATAAAAGCCGGTTGATCCGAGAAGTGCAGGAAAACAAGAACCTGGTGGCCTTGTTGGAAAAAGCACGAGCACAGGAATTAACACCCGTTGAGTCCGAGAACGTTCAGGAGCAACTTTTAACCGCGCTTAAGGCAATTCCTACGTTTGTTATCATTGCCTTGCCACAACGATTTTTAACGCTGCCCGTATTGATGAAGGTTTTGCCCCGCGACATTTTCTTCAACAAAGACACGTACTTCGATAAGCAGAGTTAGATTCTTTCAGAGTCAAGGACGAAAAGTTACAATAGATTTTTCTGGGTGACCGCTAGTCTTCCTGCGCTTGAACTTTGCGCGGAATAATAATTGAGAATAGAATAGAGAGAATCAGCGTGGCAATGATTACCGAAAAGGATAGGTAAACGCTGATGTGCACGTCCACAATCTCCAACAACATTTTAGCTCCAATGAAGAATAAAATGATGGATAGACCTTTTTGCAACAGGTAGAACTTGTCAATAATGCCCGCTAGCAAAAAGAACATGGCACGTAAACCAAGAACCGCAAAGATGTTGGAAGTATAAATAAGGAATTCGTTTGTGGTGATGGCAAAGGCAGCCGGAATAGAGTCAACGGCAAAAATTAAATCAGTTGTTTCAATTAAAACAATTACCAGGAACAAAGGCGTAAAGAAAAGCTTCCCTTTTTCAAAGAAAGCAAATTGCCCACCGCGGTCATCAATTGAAATCGGCAGATACTTTTTACAGATTTTTAGAATCGGATTTTTCTCCGGCTCAATTTTTTCGTCTCCATCCTCGAAATAAATGCGGATACCCGAATAGATAAGGAACACCCCGAAGATGTAAAGAATCCAGTGGAATTGGTGAATGAGGTATGCGCCAACAAAAATGAAGACAGCACGGAAGATAATAGCACCTAAAATTCCCCAGAAAAGGATCTTGTGATAATAGGATTCATCAACACGGAAATATTTTAAGATCAGTAGGATAACAAATATGTTATCAATGGATAAGGCTTTTTCCGTGAGGTATGCTGAAAAATAGAGCAAGCCTGCATCCGTTCCGGTCAGGAATTTTTCAACCCCCTTTTCGAGGTAGGCATAGGGCCCCATGAAGTAGATCAACAAGCCAAACAGCGTGGACACAAACACCCAGAAAATGGATTGCCACAAGGCCGATTTTGTCGTGATTTTATGGGCTTGTTTGTTGAAGATCCCCAGATCGAGGATCAGAAAAATGATGATGACAACCCCGAAAAGGCCAAACAACAACATTTCATTGTCGTTTCCTTCAAACAGCGAAATCAAAAGGATATTTAGAGGGCTATGCAACTTGTTTCTTATTTCTTCCCTCCAAGCAGCCTAAATGCCTCATAATCAGTAAAAAGGACTACTGGAAGATTTCAAAAGTACAACTATTTTTCTAACTCAAAAACTCCCATCGGCTAATTATGCCGGTTGTATGGGCAGAAATCCGTTCACGAACATTTAGCACATACACCCTGAATCAGCAGGTTGATTTCACCGGGCAGGTAACCTTTGGGAAGCTTAACAGGGGGGACTTCAGTATCCAGGCAATTGGTTTGCCCGCAGCGAACACACTTAAAATGAACATGATCGTGGTGATGGCCAGTCATGGTACAGGCTTCGGTACACAAGGCATACTTTAACGCACCCTCGTCATCAAGCACTTTATGAATCAGGCCTTTGTCCAGAAAAGTCTTCAATGTTCGGTATACTGTAACCCGGTCAAAATGTGATGGGATGCCTTTTTCAATGTCGGCATGGGCCAGGGCATAATTCTTTTTCAGGAAGAAATTGAGAATGGCTTTTCGGCTAGGGGTTGACCGAAGTTTGAATTCTTTTAGCAGTTGCGGAGAACCGTTCATTGTTCGTGTAGTTGCATTTTAAGCAGGTTGCTATACAAACCGTTGTTAACCTGGGTAAGTTCTGCATGCGAACCCATTTCTGCAAGTTGCCCCTGGTTGATTACAAAAATACGATCTACTTTTTTAATGGTACTTAACCGGTGTGCAATGATAATGGAGGTTCTGCCTTCCATTAGTTTTTCAAGGGCCTGTTGCACCAGGTATTCTGATTGCGAGTCGAGTGAGCTGGTGGCTTCATCTAGAATTAAGATGGATGGATTTTTTAAAATGGCGCGGGCGATGGCAATACGCTGCCGTTGGCCACCCGAAAGTTTTACCCCACGTTCGCCAACCAACGTTTCGAATTGTTCTGGGAAATTTTCAATGAACTCAAGGGCGTTTGCTTTTTTAGCGGCCAGCCGGATTTCATCATCCGATGCCCCCGGATTTCCGTAGGCAATGTTTTCGCGGATGGTGCCGCCAAACAAGATCACTTCTTGTGGTACAATGCCAATATTTTTCCGGTAATCGGTCAGGCTAAACTCACGAATGTTCAATCCATCTGCTTTGATTACGCCATCGTTAACCGGATAGAAGCGCAGCAACAAATTAATGATAGTCGATTTTCCTGAACCACTTTGGCCAACCAATGCAATTTTTTCGCCAGCACGAATATGAAAATTCAAATCTTTCAACACAGCAAAATCAGGGCGGGTTGGGTACGCAAAGTTCACCTGTTCAAAAACAATATCTCCTGAAAGCTTTGCTGAAACAGTTGAAGAAAGTTCTGCTTCACCTTTCTGATCTAAAATTTCCAACAACCGTTCGGACGCACCGATGGAGCGTTGTAGTTGCGTATACAAATCACCAAGTCCGGCAATGGAGCCTCCGATAAACGAAGTGTAAATAATAAAGGAGAACAACTCCCCAACGGAGAGCAAATCATTTTGTACTAACCAGGCCCCATACCAGCCTACGGCTACAATGCCACCAAACAAGGCGAGAATAACGAATGAAACAAAGAAGCCCCGATACTTTGCTGTTCGAACGGCTACCTGAACAACTTCATTCAATGATTTTTTAAAGCGCAGTAACTCAAATGCTTCATTGGTAAACGCTTTCACCACCTGAATGGATTGCAATGACTCTTCAACAATCACATTAGCCTCAGCAAGTTTGTCTTGCGTTTTCCGCGAAAGTTTCCGGATACTCTTTCCAAAGATTAACGCGAGAATAACCAACACCGGAAAGGTGAGCAACATGAAAACCGTAAGTTGTGGTGCCAGCACGAAAATAATGGCCGTACCAATAATCAGTGTTAATGATTGTCGAAGCAATTCGGCCATGGTGGTTGTGAATGTATCCTGCAGCGTACCCACATCCGATGTTATCCTGCTCATCAGCTCTCCCACCCTTCGGTTATCAAAAAAAGTTAAAGGCAACCAAACAATCTTTTGAAAAACATGCTGCCGAAGGTCAGCGAGTGTTCGTTCACTGGTAACGGAAAACGAGTACACGCGCATAAACGAAAAAAGACTTTGTACCAGTAGAATGCCTAACAACGTAAGAGCAACCTGATTGATGGTGCTGAAGTAGGGAATTTTCTTTCCATCGGCCAGGTCAAGTAATTGACCCGCCAGATATGGAAATGATAGAATGGTTGCGCTGGAAAGCACCAGGCAGATTAAACCAAGAATGAACAGCCATTTATGCGGAAGCATAAAGCGGAATATGCCACCGAGTCTTTTCAATGAATCTTTATTAACCTTACGTTTATCTTCTTCGCGTAAGGGCTCTTGCATATGTCTTTTAGCCATGAATATTAGTTGAACTTAACGGTGCCATTGATCACAAAGTGGACGGAGTCACCGGCAAACATTTTTTGTCCTCCTTCAACGGAGTAGGATGTGAGTATGTTTTTATTGTATACATCCGAAAACTCCATAACAAGTTTTCGTTGCGTCTTCATTAGGGCATTATCCTGCTGGTATAGTGCCTCAATTTTCCGAAGCTTGTTCAGGTTATCGAGGTAAAAGAGCTTTACATAGCGTACAGGCAAATCTTCAGTAGTTTGAAACGCACGAATGGTAAGGTTACTGGAGGCATCACGCAGTCCATCTTTCACTTCATAGCTCACCCGATAGGCTGGCTTGTTAAACAATTCGATTTCTGAAAAGATGTCTAATTCTCTTTTCCACGCGGCAGTATCCAGTGAAGAGAGTACGGTGTCCTGCTTTACTCCATTAATGATACCCGATTTGGCAAGAGATGCACTAAGCGAAGAGAGATCAACCACTTGTGTGGTAATCAGGCTATCGATGTTAAAATGTTTGGTTTGCGTTTGTGCAGGTCTTTCACAAGCGCCAAACATCAAAGCAATTGACAATCCGATTAAAATAAAAACAAATTTACTGAACGTATTATGCATCGATCAACACATTACCGGTCATCTCTTTAGGAATATTCACACCAATCAATTTGAGAATAGTCGGAGCAAGATCTCCCAGTTTTCCGTCTTTGATTTTTCCTTTATAAAAATCCGATACCAAAATGCACGGAACCAGGTTGGTGGTGTGTGCCGTGTTTGGTGTGCCATCTTCATTTATCATGCAGTCGGCATTACCGTGGTCGGCAATGATAATGGTTGCGTAACCATTTTTCAAAGCAGCCTCCGTTACTTGTCCGGCACAGGAGTCAACGGTTTCGCAAGCCTTTACAGCAGCATCAAATACACCGGTATGTCCCACCATATCCGGGTTGGCAAAATTCAAACAGATAAAATCGACTTCTTGTTTGTCCAACTCGGGTATGATTTTGTCTTTGATGTCGTTTGCACTCATCTCGGGCTTGAGATCATACGTTGCAACTTTCGGTGAAGGGCACAGTATGCGACTCTCACCTTCAAAAACTTCTTCACGACCTCCTGAAAAAAAGAACGTTACGTGCGGATATTTCTCTGTTTCGGCAATACGAATTTGTTTTTTACCCGCATTTGCTAAAACCTCACCGAGCGTATTTTCTAAATTATCTTTTTCAAAAATGACGTGTACATGCTTAAATGTTTCGTCATAGGTGGTAAGTGTGGTGTAGTGCAGGTTAAGTTTTTTCATACCCGCTTCAGGAAAATCCTGTTGGGTTAACGCTTGCGTAATTTGTCTGCCCCTGTCGGTTCGGAAGTTGAAGCACAGTACAGCATCACCATCCTGAATGGTGGCCAACGGTTTTTCATTTTTAGTAACAACTATCGGCTTTATAAACTCATCGGTCACTCCTTCTCCGTACGATTGCTGCACTGCATCAACCGCATCGGTTGTGGCCTTACCGGTTCCATGAACCATCAGATCATACGCAAGTTTTACGCGCTCCCAGCGCTTGTCACGATCCATGGCATAGTAACGACCAATCACACTGGCAATTTTTCCGGTGGTTTGTTTAAGATGATTTTCAAGGTCTTTCAAAAAGCCGACACCACTTTTCGGATCGGTATCACGTCCATCCATAAACGCATGAATAAACACGTGCTCAACATTGTGCTGATGTGCGATGGAAACAATTCCCTTCAAGTGGTCAATATGTGAGTGTACACCACCATCCGACAATAACCCGATGAGGTGAAGCGACTTTTTATTTTCTTTTACATGTTTGAAGACGTCAAGCAAAACCGGGTGGGTATCGAGTTCGTGATCTTCAATGGCTTTGTTTACACGCACTAAGTCCTGGTACACCACACGTCCGGCACCAATGTTCATGTGCCCCACTTCTGAGTTACCCATCTGGCCTTCAGGAAGCCCAACCGCTAAACCGGAAGCCTGTAACCTGCTATGCGGATAGCGCGGATACAAGGAGTCCATAAAGGGAGTCTTGGCTTTATCAACAGCCGAAACATTTTTGTTGGTGGCAATTCCCCAGCCATCCAGTATCATCAGCAGCACTTTACGATTCATGGTATTAAAATGAAGGTGCAAATATACCATGTATTCGGCCATTTTAGGGTTACTTTGCATACATGAAAACCCAGGCTGATTTCGTTTGAGAATAGGCATTATGGCATAATTTTGGGTTAGATTTATGGTTATGAAAAGGGTTTTGATTGTTGGGCTGCTGGTTTTAGGGTTCCTGCCTGCGTGGGCACAATCGGGTAATTTGGTCGATCTGGTAAAAGAGTCCATTAAAGCCGGTAGCGCCAAAGAACTGGCTAAGCACCTGAATACCTCCGTTGATGTAACCATAGATGGCAAGCCTGAAACATATAGCCGGGCCCAGGCCGAGTTTGTATTGCGCGATTTCTTCAAGGCAAATCCGCCATCTGAGTTTAATATCATTCACCAAGGATCTTCTAAGGGTGGACAACCTTTTGCCATTGGTCAGTATAAGAGCGGTGATAATACCTTTCGGGTCTGGATGAAAATTAAGGTTTCCGGAAATCAGTCTTTTGTGCAGGAAATCTCCTTCGTTAAGGAATAATTGTTTCTGCAAATCTTCTTTTAGATAGTCGTTGATTGCGGGTGCTGTCTATTTTTGCAGCGTGAAACCCGCCTATATAACGGATGCCTTTTTACGGCAATTTATCTCACAAGCCTTTAGTGAAGATGTTGGCGATGGAGATCATTCTACGTTAGCCTCAATTCCTGAATCAGCCACGGGTAAAGCCCGACTTTTGGTAAAAGATGATGGAATTCTGGCGGGGGTAGAATTGGCCATTGAGATTTTTAGGCATTATGACCAAAAGCTTGAAGTGGAGCAATTACTCGCTGACGGAGCCGTGGTGAAAAGAGGTGCTGTAGCGTTTACTGTTACGGGCTCTATTCGCTCCATCCTTACCACTGAGCGGCTTGTGCTAAACTGCATGCAGCGCATGAGCGGCATAGCCACAACGACCAATAGGTTAGTAAAACTGGTTGCCGGAACACGAGCACAATTACTGGACACACGAAAGACCACCCCTAATTTTCGCTTGCTTGAAAAGTGGGCTGTATTGCTAGGCGGAGGGGCCAACCATCGCATGGGCCTTTACGACATGATAATGTTGAAGGATAATCATATTGATGGTGCTGGCGGCATTGAACAGGCAATCAATCGAACAAAAGACTATCTTCGCACCTCCAAAAAAGACTTGAAGATTGAAATTGAAACCCGAAACCTGGATGAGGTGGGCGAGGTTTTGCGGGTAGGAGGGGTAGATATCATTATGCTCGATAATATGAGCCTGAAGGACATGAAAACAGCGGTAGCGTTAATAAACAACGAGTATAAAACAGAAGCCAGTGGAGGAATAACCGAAGAAACCATCCGTAAAGTTGCCATGTGTGACGTTGATTACATTTCGGTAGGAGCCCTGACGCATTCCGTTAAAAGTCTCGACCTGAGTCTGAAAATGTATTAAGAAAAGTAGTTACAGGAATATGATCGTTAAAACAAAAAATTACAAACTCGAAAAGAAAACCTATATCCGGTTAGCCCTTAAAAATATTTTGAAGCAACAGGGCTGGATAGCGTTGCTGGGTGCATTGGCCATTAGTGCCGGCTATTTTTGGATTCCCAGCATTTGGTGGTTTATTGGAGCGTTTATCGGGTTGGGGTTGTACTTGCTATTTTGGTGGATACAGTTTTTTGGCGTGACGCAGTTGGAGCAAGGCAAAATGTTATTCGAAAAGTTTTCGTACGAGATCAGCAGTCAGCAGATATTGATGAAAATTAATCCGCGTGAAGGAATGCCCATGAAATGGGATCAGATAAAAAAAGCGGCCATCGGAAAGGATTACTTCGTGTTGTTTGTGAACAAAGCACAGATGATATACCTGCCATTCAAAATTTTCAACACCGAGAATGAGCGGAAATTTCTGACCAGTATTTTAAAAACAAAAGGTTACGTGAAGTAATCAACGTTTCGCCTCCATGCCGAAAAGACTTTCACCGGAAGAGGCTAAAGTAAAAATACTTCGGTATTGTGCATATCAGGAGCGCTCTCATCAGGAAGTGAAAGACAAGCTTTATTCGTTTGGCCTCTATTCGTCCGATGTCAACGAAATCATTTCTTATTTAATAACGGAGGGTTTCCTGAATGAGGAACGCTACGCCAAAGCTTTTGTGGGTGGCAAATTCCGGATGAAGAAGTGGGGCAGACTTAAAATTGTGCGCGAGCTGGAAGGGAAAGGACTAACGGCAAATTGCATACGCATTGGGTTACGTGAAATTGATCAGGCCGACTATCTCAAGTCATTGCAATCCATTATTCAGAAAAAATCGGAAGAGATTGATGAACAAAACCTATTTGCAAAGCGAAACAGAGTAGCTCGTTTTGCGATGCAAAAAGGATATGAGCCTGAGTTGGTTTGGCGCGAAGTAAAAGAACTTCTGCCCGATCGCTGATTGTCAACACCCCGACATTTTGTGCATAAACAAATATCCAATTTTCGGGATCAACGTTTAAGCCACTATGCGACTTACACTTCTTAGCCTTGTTCTCCTGCTGTCACTTGCTGATGTTACTGCCCAGTCGACAACCCGGGTTAGAGAATTCAACCTTTCAAAAGGAATTGCGATTGGTGGTTATGATCCCGTCAGCTACTTTGACGGTAAACCAGTGATGGGAAAGACCGACCAGGAGTATGAGCACCTTGGTGTGCGCTATCGGTTCAGCTCATCCAAAACCTATCCCGATTTAAGGAGAACCCCGATAAGTACGAACCAGCCTATGGAGGTTGGTGCGCATATGCGATGGGGGAATCGGGAGAAAAAGTTAAGATTGATCCATTGACCTATAAGATTCTAAACGGAAGACTTTACCTCTTCTACAATTTCTGGGGCAACAATACCCTTCAGGATTGGAACAAGGCGGAGCAGAAGTTGAAGCAAGCTGCCGACCAAAACTGGAAGAAATTCGTACAATAGCCGCCTGTGTATGGCTTTTACCGATTGTTCACTGTCGCGCTTTATTTTCTCCTGCTCTTTAAACTATATTTGTCAAATTCACCGTTCCCTATGAACCTTCAATCGGCCTGTACAGGCATCTTAGGTCAGCTTACCGAAATGGTCAAGCAACTTTCCGATCAGGACTATACCAGGCCTATTCCAACATTAAGTCAATCTTCAATAGGGCAACACCTCAGGCACACGCTTGAGTTTTTTATTTGCCTGGAACATGGATTTGAGCGCGGAGTAGTGAACTACGATAAGCGGGCACATGATAAATTGATAGAAACCGATAAGTTTATTGCCCTTTCGGTTTTGCAACGCATTAGCGATTTCATTGAGAAGCAACAAACTAACACTCCGCTGAAGCTTGAAGTAGGATATGACCTGAGCAAGGAAGACTTTGTTACGGTTGATTCAAATTACCAACGCGAGCTGATTTACAACATTGAGCATGCAGTTCATCACATGGCCATCATGAAAATTGGTGTGCGTGAGGCAGCTCCGTATGTGGCACTTCCCCCCGACTTTGGCGTTGCGGCTTCAACCATTCGTTATCAGGAAACAGCCACGGCACACTCATAAAACTTCATGCAGCTTGCACGAAGTATCTGGCGTAGTAATTTTTTTATCCGTCTCCGAAGTTGGGAGTATTGGCCTTTTGGTGTCGTTCAATTTCCATTAATAATGTATTGGCTTTGGTTGTCGATTAAAGCACGGTCATTATTTTTTTTCTCGGCATCGAACCCGACCATTCTTTTAGGAGGTATGTTCGGTGAATCAAAGTACGACATCCTTAAGCGCTTACCTGATCACCTGTTGCCCAAAACCCGTTTGATTAAATTGCCGGCAACAGCCGAAGAAGTATTACGATTGCTACAAACCGAAGGATTTTCCTTTCCGGTAATTTTCAAACCCGACATTGGCGAGCGTGGTTTTCGTGTAAATAGAATTTTCACAAATGATGAAGCCATTCATTACCTCAACACCGCACCTGGCGATTTCCTTGTTCAGGAACTTCTTGAACTGCCGGTTGAGTGTGGCGTGTTTTACACCCGTTTCCCCAATGAAGAAATGGGTAAGGTAACTTCACTGGTAATAAAAGAAATGCTTTCGGTAACAGGCGATGGACAATCATCTTTGCGGCAACTTATCATGCATCACGATCGCGCCAAGCTGCAATGGAATAGACTGGAACAACAATTTGCTTCCCAGCTGGATGAGGTGCCAGTTAAAAATGAAAAAATCGAATTGAATCCGATAGGCAATCATTGCCTCGGTACTAAATTTTTAAATGGGAGTACCGTTATCGATGACGAACTCTCCACATCGTTTGATGCGATCAGCAAAACCATAGACGGGTTTTATTTTGGGCGGTTTGATTTGAAATGTGCTTCACTTGATGATTTGAGAAAAGGGAATGTGCAGATTATGGAGGTTAATGGTTGTGGTGCAGAGCCAGCACATATTTACCATCCGGGGTTTTCGCTTTGGAAAGCCTGGGGCGTTTTGTTTGTGCATTGGAAAAATTTGTACCGCATCAGTGTTCAGAACCACCGCAAGGGAATTCCCTATACGTCTTTCTTAGAGGGAAGGGAAATATACCGAAGATTCAGCGCAGCACTTAAGGCATAAAAAAACCCCGGCCTTGCGACCGGGGTTTGAATTTTATATGTAATACGAATTAGTTCTTTGGAGGAGTTGTAGTAGCTGTTGGCTGAGGGGTGATGCCCATTTTTTTCAACACCAGGTCTGAAATATCGGAAGCCTCATCCGCATACAGCACCACATCTAGTCCGCTTAATTGATTGGTTAAAATCATGGTGAAGCTGTTTTCTTTGGCAACATCTTCAATGGCTTTACCCACTTTGGTGTAAACGGGCTCCATCAGTTGCACTTGCTTTCGCTGCAGGTTTTCCTGAGAGTCTTGCTCCAGCTTTTGAATGTTTTGTTGAAGTTGTTGCAATTCACGCTCGGTGTTTTGCTTTACTGCATCAGGCACAGTGGCACCAAAAGCCTGGTATTCCTGAAGTTTTTTCTGGAACTCAGCAACCTTGGTATCGTATTGTTTTTTCAGTTGTGCCTGTAATGTTTGAAGCTCAGTTTCAATTTGCTTGGCTTCAGGCATCTGACTGAAAACATATTCAACATCAGCAAAGCCGATTTTTGTAGTTGCCTGTCCAAAAGTCACCAGCGCGGTAAATCCGAATGCCAGCAGAAAAACGATTTTTTTCATCTCAGTAAAATTTATTCAGTTTAGTTAATTCTTAATCTTATCGTTGGGATCGCCTAATCCCAGCTCATCCAGTACAAAGTCGGTGTAGTCATATCGTGGATCGGTATAAATCATCACCAACTCCCCGGATTTATCGAACACAATGGCCAAGTTATTTTGTTTGGCCACTTTGTCTACTGCATCCCACACTTTATCCTGCACGGGTTTTATCAATTCAGCTTTTTTCAGAAAGAACAGCCCATCGAAACCAAAAACTTTGTTTTGATACACTTTGAGTTCTTCTTCCTTCTTTTTTATGGACTCGGTTCGTTCTTTCCGCATCTCTTCAGTCAGCAACACCTGCTCTGCCTGAAGGGCGCTGTACATGGATTCAATTTCTTTAGCCATGCCTTGAATTTCCTTTGTCCACAATTCGGATAACCGGTTTATTTCATCCTGCGCCTTTTTATACTCAGGCATTTTATTCAGGATGAAATCCGTGTCAATGTATCCGAACCTCTGAGCATTGACAAAATTCAGGCCGAAAATGAGAAAAAATATTGTAATAAGGTAAAACCGCATTTTTTAACGGATTTGCTGTCCAATAGTAAACTGGAATTTAGCTCCACTTCGCTGATTGGGGCTGCCTAACGGGAACGGATCAAATCCATAGCCCCAGTTCAACCCAATCAGGCCGAATGCCGGCATGAAGATACGGGCGCCAAAACCAGCCGTTTTGTACATACTAAACGGATTAAAGTCCTCATAATTATTCCAGTTGTTACCCGCTTCGGCAAAAACAAAACCATAAATGGTGGCCGCATTGCCGGTTGTTACCGGGTAACGAAGTTCAAGCCCGAATTTATCATAAACAATACCCCCGCGCACGGATGTTCCTAGGTTATTGTAGGGAGGCGTAATCTGGTTGTCATCATATCCGCGTAATGCAATAATATCCTGACCAAGTACAAATGCTCCAAAACCGCCTGCAAGACCAGCACCACCCAAATAGAAACGCTCGAAAGGCGTATAATCTACTTTGGTTGAATATCGGCCAATGAAACCAAAATGGGCCTTTGCTTCAAGCACTAATTTGTTCTTACGATCAAGTGAAATGTAGTATTTGGCATCGAACATCCACTTGTGGTATTCAACCCACTTGTTAAGCTGTTGAGGCGTGGCCTCTTCATAGTTCAACTTGCTCCAGGATGAATAAGGAGGAGTAAAGGTTGCGCTTAATGAAATTTCTGAACCTTGTGTTGGATACATCGGGCTGTCAACACTTCTTCGTGCAAGCGTGGTGTTGAACGTAAAGCTGTTCGCTACGCAATCCGGACAACCGGGTATGTAGTTGGGCGCATTCTCCAAGGTATAAACCGAATACGATAATGAGTTTGTGAGCGTGAAGTAGTTATCGGGCCACTCCAGTAATTTACCCAAGCCGATGGTGATGTTGTCAACTTTAAGTACAGAGTTCAAATCAAAGAAACTGGTAGCACCTTGCCCGGCAAAACGCGAAATGGATTTATTGGCACTCACAGATAAAGATTGAGGCTTGCGACCACCAAGCCATGGCTCGGTAAATGAAATGCTATAGTTCTGGAAGTTTCGTCCGTTAGCCTGAACACGCAATGATAAACGCTGCCCGTCTCCTACCGGTAGAGGTCTCCATTTTTTTGGATACGGAATATTGCGCAGTGAGAAGTTGTTAAACGTTAACCCGAGTGTTCCTACAAAACCAAACGCACCACCCCAACCACCGGAAAGTTCAATTTGGTCGTTTGACTGCTCTTCAACGGTCCACTCGATATCCACCGTTGCATCAGCCGGGTTGGGCATCATGTTTTGTCCGATGGTTTGCGGGTTGAAATAGCCTAGCTGACCTAATTTCTGCTGTGTTCGAATAATATCTGAACGTCTGAATTTTTGCCCCGGAATGGTGCTTAACTCCCTGCGGATAACGTGGTCGCTGGTTCGGTCGTTGCCAGAAATGGTTACTTCATTAATGGTGGCTTGTTCACCTTCATTGATACGCATTTCCACATCGATGGAGTCACCAATAACAGCTACTTCAACCGGATTGATTCTGAAGAAAAGATATCCGTCATCCATATACAGCCCGCTGATATCAGGGCCTTTCGGGTTAAAGGTTAGCTTTCTGTCAATCATTTCTCGGTTGTACACATCGCCCTTCTTAATGCCCAAAATGGCATTGAGTGTTTTTTCATTGTGGATGTAGTTCCCCGTCCAGATGATGTTTCGGAAATAGTATTTCGGCCCTTCATCAATGACCAGATCAATGTTGATGGTGCGCTTGTTGTAGCGGTAAAGGGTATCCATCACAATCTCTGCATCGCGGTACCCTTTTGAGTTGTAGTGTTCAATGATTTTCTTTTTGTCTTCTTCAAATTCGCTTTGAATAAACTTCGAACCCTTGAAAACATTTAGTTTGATGTTATCGCTAAAGAATTCCTTTACATCGCGCCAGCTGGCCTCATGCGATTCTGTGAAGTAGGTTTTAACATCTCGGGGCTTGAGATTAAAAACTTTTTTTATGAGCGTACGGTGCAGAGCAAAACGAGGATGTTCAGCCGTTTTCTTCATCTGCTTTTTGATTTTTCCGTCAGCAATGTTTTCGTTACCCGTAATGGAGATCTTGTTGATCTTCACTTTAGAGTTGGTGTTCACATTTATTTTCAACCGAATACCATCTGTGGCAATGGTGTCACGCTCCTGTAAAAGTTTTACTTCGGTATTCAAAAAGCCCTTCTTCACAAAAAATTTCTTTACCGCTATTTCGGTATTGCGAAGCATGGCATCGTTTACAATTTTTCCGCGGATGAGGGTAAGTTCTTCTTTTAATGACGATTCCTGTCCTTTGCTGATGCCGGTGAAGTAAAAGTTGGTGAGCCTGGGTCGTTCAGCCATTTTAATTTCAAGCCACACATTTTCACCCTCAATCTTCTGAACGCCAATGGTAACATCACCAATAAGTCCGTGCTTCCATAACCTGCGTATGGCGTTGGAGATGGCATCTCCAGGAATTTTTATTTTATCGCCAATGCGCAATCCCGTAAGGGAGATCATGGCATTTTTATCCAGAATGTTCAACCCAGTAACTTCAATGCCTGCAACAACATATTCAGCCGGATTAGCATAGTTCAGGTTATCGGTAGGTGATGATTGGCTGGCGCGGCTTCTTCGAAACTGAGCCATGGTGTCTAGTCCAACTAACAGGAGGAAAAAAATCAGAATACTCGTTCTCATCATTCAACTAACCGGATTCAATTGTTCACTTGTTTTACCAAACCTGCGTTCGCGCTGTTGGTATGACCAGATGGCTTCGTACAAATGTTCCTTTCGGAAATCGGGCCACAGGGTGGGTGTAATGTATAACTCTGTGTAGGCAATTTGCCACAATAAAAAATTGCTGATGCGCATTTCTCCGCTGGTGCGGATGAGGAGTTCAGGGTCAGGGATTCCTGCAGTTTGTAAATGTTTACCAATGTTTTCCTCGGTAATGGATTCCGGATCCAGTGAGCCACTTTTAACTTCCTGCGCAATGGTTTTGACAGCCTCTTTAAGCTCCCATCTTCCGCTGTAGCTTAAAGCAAGAATTACCGTTAGTCCGGTATTGTTTTTAGTCTCTTCCATGGCCCAGGCAAGGTTCTTCTGACAGTCCCCTGGTAGGTGTGATGTTTCTCCTATGGTAATTAGTTTTACCCGGTTCTCCATTAGCGACTTAATTTCTTCCTTCAGGGTATTTACCAACAACTCCATAAGGCCTTCCACCTCGTCTTTTGGGCGGGACCAATTTTCGGTTGAAAAAGCATACAGGGTAAGGTATTTTACCCCGATTTCGCCACATCCTTCGGTAACCTCCCTTACAGCCTTTACGGCATTGCGGTGGCCGAAAATGCGCATGGCACCCTTCTTTTTAGCCCAACGGCCATTGCCATCCATAATTACAGCAATGTGTTGAGGGACGTTATTGGGGTCAATATGTTCTTTAAAAGAAGCCACAGGGGGCCAAAAATAGCGTATTTTCAACAACTTCTATGTAAATGCCCGATTCGTTTTAACCCGGCTATTTGTAGGGGTTTTTCGGGCAGGGGATATCGTAAAATGTGCGGGTAAGCGTTATCCCAACAAAAAAATAGTTATCGAAATCATTTGGGTTTCCATACTGATAATTCTTTTGGGTGGGATCACCATCTGAAAGGTTATCCAGGTAGTCGAAAAATGTTTTTCGCATACCCACCTCAAAGGCAACGTAGTATTTAGGGTTTACAATGTATTTGAAGCCTCCGCCAAAAGGAATGGTGAACTGAACGTTGCTGTACTCTTCAGGCTTTATATCATAACCCGAAATGCCAAACAGGCCGAGACCTGTAAACAAATAGGGCGTGTAGCGCAGTGGAGTTTTGTTATCGCGCCAATTCAAAAAATGATACTCAAAACCTAAACTGGTTTCAAACAAAAACGTATTGAACGATGCATCGCGTGCCGTGGCAAAGGCATCAATGGGCGTTTCTTTTGCACCGAGTTGCCCGGCAGTAAGGGTAGCACGAAAACTCACCACCTTACTGATGTTGGATCGGTAGTAGATGGTGCCTGCAGGTTTGGAATTTTGAATGCGGTATGTTCTCACCACATCACCGGTGTAATTAAAGGTGCCAAGCCCGAAACCAATTTCTGATCGCTGCGCAAACGATGCTGTTGCGCTAAACAGAAAATAGAGAATACCAAGCGACCGGGTAACCGTCATCTGAATTTAGCGCGGTGAAAGGTTTTACCCAGAATGTAGGTTAGGCGAATAGATGTAACCATGTATACATCTCGGTCATTTGATTTAGCGCTACCCCTTAGGTTACGCTCACCATTAGCATTAACATGTCCGAAGCCAGCAACGGTATTGAATGTGCCATAACCTGTATACTGATTGGCAAGTATTTCCTGAATGCGGGCATTAACCGGTTGCACTTCGTTGGAGCGATAGGATAAAGCCCTTGCCTTCTCGCTGGAGAGTGTATTTAAATCAACGTAATAACCACTTACATCATCCAGGTAGTCGGTGAATGTATAACGGAAACCAAATTCAGCGGCAATATCCATAACCTCGTTTATTCTGAAACGCGCGCCAAAGCCAAATGGTATAGCAACCTGAATTAAACTGTACGATTTTCCTTCAGTTTCTAAGGGTTTAAGGTTAACCCATTCCCCTGCATCAGAGAAGGGGTTTCCAAGAAGATCTGTTTCCGGAACCTGGGCCTGAGGATTGTGGTGAAACCCGGCTACGCCCGCATAAATGTAAGGAGTCCAGGGAACGCGGCTGATATAGGTGGCTTGATTTTCAAACAGATCAACCTGTGCCACTACGGAAAGTTCTTTAATACGGTTGCGGAATGACAGGTTGCGCACATAACGAAAGGCACCGTTATTAACATCATCCGGATCAGCCGATTCGCTGTCGGCCCCACGAATTCCACCATACATGAAATTGGCCATCAGCTGGTAGCGGGGGCCAAAGCGATGTGTAAACGAAAGCCCAATTGCCGGACGGGTGAATCCGATATCGGTACTCATGCGTTTTGGAGCAGGTGAGAGATCACCAAAATAGTTAAAAGCATTTAGCGAAACGCCAAGTGCATTGTAAACTTTGTCTTTTCCGAAATTAGATTTTCGGCCGCGGTAGCTGGAAATGCGCTTGTTATTCTTTTTAATATTCCTTCTGCTCATTTGTCCTTCAGCCTCATCGGTTATGAAGGTCATGAACAAGGACGCCAGCACGAAAAAAGCCAACTTTCTCATCAGCGGTAAGTGTTTAAAAATCAGTAAGCTACAAAGGTAAGTAAAAAATCAATTTCTGATGTCGAGTCCCCAATTTAGCTTTTGTCGTAAGGTTCTAAAATAATGCTGCCCCTCCAGTTGAATGAGGTGCGCATGAAACGCTTCCCTTTTTACCTTCAGCTTTACCGTATGATCAACCGTTGACATTCTGGAATCGAGTGAAACGAGAAATTTTTTGCTACGACCTTCAATTTCAAACGTGATTTCGGATTGGTCAGGAACCACTATGGGGCGTACGGTGAGGTTATGCGGACTAACCGGGGTGATGATGAAGTTGCCTGAACGGGGGAAAACCAGCGGACCACCACAACTTAGCGAATAGCCGGTTGAGCCTGTGGGTGTGGCTACAATAATTCCATCAGCCCAGTAGGAGTTTAAGAATTCACCATCGATATACGTGTGTACGGTAATCATGGATGAAGAATCTTTCTTCACCACAGTAAAATCATTGAGCGCAAAGTTGAGTTTGCCGAACAGGTTTTGATTGGACTCAAGCCGGAGAATAACACGTTTATCAAGCGTGTACGATCCGGTGAATAATTTTTGTAACGCCCGTTCAGTTTCCTCTCGGCTTATGGTAGCGAGAAATCCAAGTCGCCCCGTGTTGATTCCAAGAATTGGCGTTTCAGCTGCGCCCACATGCGTAACAGACTCCAACAAGGTGCCATCTCCACCAATGCTTAAAAAGGCATTCAACTTTTTTAAGGAATCACCGGGTTCATAAATTTTATAGCTGAATTTTTTAAAAGCAGCAGCCTTTAGAAAACCTGCGAATTTGGCAGAGACAAAAAGATCGGCTTTGTGCTGCGCAAGCACCTGAAAAATAAGTTGAATAAAATCGGCTGACTGCCGGTTAAATTCTTTACCATGAATTCCGATTTTCATGTGCTTCCGGTTAATCCCTGAAGATTAAAGGTACAACCGAAATGTGGAAGTGAAAAACAACGAACAGTGCTTAAATATCCAGGTAACGTAGCAGCATATCAATGCGCTCTCGCTCTGAGCCAATGGGTTTTGATTCCTGGTAGCGCCCAACCACTTTGTAACCGAATCGTTCAAGTGTAGCAACGGTACGCGAAAGATCAACCTGGTTTAATTTTAGGGTAAGCCTAAGCTTTCCCGGATCAAGTGGTTCTTCCTTAACAATGCTGCTTAAAACCTTGGTGTTGTTTTCTTCAATAAGGCGACTGATTTCAGCAAGTGAGTAGTCATTATGATTCATGGAGAGCACCAGAATACCACCGGGCATTTGTACAGCAGCCGTTTGTGCAAACGAGGTGATGGTATCTTGTACGGTAATTACACCATGATACTGTTGAAGATCATCCAGTACAGCAACCGACTGAAGCTTATTGTCAGCAGCTACTTTAAGAATGTCATAGAAGTGAGTAGATGCTGAAACGAAGCATTTCTCCCCCACAAGGTTGAAATCACCAACGTGCCGGTCAATATCATTTGCCTCGAGAATAATTTCCTCAGAAATGAAGCCCAACAGTTTACCGTCTTCTACAACTGGCATGTGATTACACCGAAATTCTTCCATCCACACAATAGCCTTGTGCGCATCGTCAGTTGATTTCAGCGGAGGTATCATGTGGTTTATCAGATCTTCGGCAATCACGGGCTATCGATTACGCATATATACCTTAATTCAGCAAAAAGTCTTCCACAAGCTCATTAAATTTTTCAGGATGCTCCATCATGGGCGCATGGCAGCATTTATCAATGAATTTGAGGGAAGAACGGGGAATTAACCGATTAAATTCATGAGCCACCATGGGTGGTGTAATCGTATCATTCAACCCCCATACTAACAATGTGGGTACATTAATGTTTGGAATTTCATCTGCCAGGTTGTTTCGCTGGGCCGATTTGGCAATGGCCACTATGCGCATGCATTTGGGAATGCTGTTGGTGGTTTCAAACACCTCGTCCACCAGTTCTTTGGTAGCAACTTCAGGATTATAAAATGTATAGGCAACACGCTCTTTTATATACTGATAGTTACCTCGCTTAGGGTATGAACCTCCCATGGAATCTTCAAACAATCCTGAGCTACCGGTAAGAATCAGTTTTTTTACTTTATGTGGATTTTTCAATGTATACACCAAAGCAACATGTCCGCCAAGGCTGTTCCCCATTATGGTCATGTCTTCGAGCTTTTTAAAAGCAACGAAGTCCTCCACAAATTTACGCAGCCCTTCAAGGCCGGCCTCTCTTACAGGCATTTCATAAATGGGCAGCATAGGAATGACCACGCGGAAATTGACTGAGAACCGGTTAACCACACCCTCCCAGTTGCTGAGCGCCCCGAAGAGTCCGTGCAACAACATGAGCACCGGCCCCTGGCCCTCATCAACAAACTTAAATCCGCCTTCTTCTTTAACGTTTAGCGCCATTGCGTTATGTTTTATAACCAAAATGTAAAGAAAAAAAATTCAAAATGTTAAATGGAGGAGCAGAAGCTTAGTCCTGCGTTCCAAAAAGATTTTTGAATGTCGGGAAAATATCTCCCACCCATTCGGTTACGGTTGGGGCAACACTGGCCGTGAAGGCGTATAACCGCGACTCTGCCACCCAATTTTCAGGCAACTCAAAGGCGAGCGCATCTAATATCCAAAAAAGTACACTGATCATGAATGCAGCTTTGAGCAAACCCAACACACCTCCGGCCCATTGATCAGCATTGCCTAAAATGGTTTTATCTAGGGAAGATTTAATAAGTTTACCGATCAGGTTAACAACAATAATCACAATCACAAACACCAGACCGAACGCGGCATAGGGCAAAATCTTTTCATCAATGTTATAGGCACTTGCAAGTTTTAGCATAGCCACGCCCATCAGCTTAAAGCCGAGCAGAATGCCCAGAAAAATTCCTGCTAAAGAAAACAAGCTTACTAAAAAGCCTTTTTTGTATCCTGAAACGGCCCCAATAATGAACGCTACAACGAGAATAATATCAAGAACACTCACAAGGCCAGCAGTTTTTTAACCAGTTCAGAAATCAACCTACCATCCGCCTGGCCCGCCAGCTTTTTGGTGGCGGTGCCCATCACCTTACCCATGTCCTGCGGCCCTTTTGCGCCAACCTCTTCGATAATTTTTTTAAGTGCATCAGTCACTTCTGCTTCAGTGAGTTGCTTGGGTAAATACCGGCTGATTACCTCCAGTTGAAACGATTCTCTTTCTGCGAGATCAGCACGACCCTGCTGACTGAAAATATCCGCTGATTCTTTGCGCTGCTTGGCGGCCTTCATCAACAATTTATTTTCAGCATCGGCTGTAACATCTCCGCTTCCACCTTTTTCGGTTTCTGCCAATAAGATCATCGATTTGATGCTTCTCAATGCTTCCAGTTCTTCCTTGTTTTTGGCCAGCATCGCTTTCTTGATGTCGGCATCGATTTGTGCTTTCAGGCTCATAACAATCAGTCTTTCCACAAAAGTAGCAGTATGAAATAAATTAAAAAGCCTTACGGTTTGATATGATGCATTTAACATGCGCTATTTGTAATTTGGTAGCTGAGGTATGACGCGCTTAAGTGTAAACATTAACAAGATAGCTACCCTGCGTAATGCACGGGGTGGTAACAATCCGGATGTGGTGAAAACCGCGATGGATTGTGAGCGCTTTGGCGCAGAAGGCATTACGGTACATCCACGCCCCGATGAACGACACATTCGCTACAGCGATGTGATGCAATTGAAAGATGTGGTGAAAACAGAGTTCAACATTGAGGGCTACCCTGATGAGCGATACCTGAAAATTATCCGTGAAGTAAAGCCGGCACAGGCAACACTGGTTCCGGATGGCCCTGATGTGATTACCTCCAATGCAGGATGGGATACTGTGAAACATCAAACTTTTTTGAAAGACATTGTTACCGAGTTGAAAAGTTACGGCACACGTGTTTCAATTTTTGTTAACCCCAATCCTTCTATTGCTGAAGGCGCTGCGAAAGTTGGAGCCGATCGGATTGAAATGTATACGGAGCCTTATGCGCAACAATATTTGTCTGATCCAGAAAAGGCAATTGCCCCATATGTGCAATGCGCAAAGGCAGCACATGCATGCGGATTGGGAATCAATGCCGGACACGACTTGGATTTGAACAACCTTCGTTTTTTAAAACAAAGTATTCCGTATTTGGATGAGGTCTCCATTGGTCATGCACTGATTTGCGATGCCTTGTATTATGGATTAGAGAACACCATACAGATGTACCTGCATCAGCTTAGAGATTGAAGCTTATTCGCTATCTTTAATTCTTTAAACCACGTCCTATGAAACTTCGCGAAAAATTCAGCAACGAAGATCTGGAGCGTATCAAGGCAGCTGTCAGAAAAGCTGAGGCAGGCATATCGGGTGAAATTGTACCTGTCATTGTTGCCCGAAGCGGTTATTATACGATCGCGAATTACAAGGGAGCACTGTTGGCAGCATTCACGGTATTCAGTTTGATCGTGGTTTTTGATCGGTATGTTCCTACGCTGGCCGTGTATGATCCACTCCATATTTTTCTGCTTGTGCTGTTGGCGGCAGTTATTGGTGGTGTATTGCCAAATGTTTCAGATGACATCAAGCGCTGGTTAGTTTCGCAGCGCCACCTGGATCACGCTACGCGTCAACGTGCCGAAAATGCTTTTTTGGAACAGGAGGTTTTTAATACGCGTCATCGTACCGGCATCATGATTTTTATTTCATTTTTTGAACACGAAGTGATCGTAATGGGTGATCAGGGTATAAGCAAGGTAGTGGAACAGAAAGTCTGGGATAACCTGGTTCAGGAACTGATTGGTTTCATTCGAAAAGGAAGAACCGTGGAGGGCCTTGAAGCATCTATAAAACATTGTGGTGAAATCTTAAAAGAAAAAGGATTCAACAAAACCACGGATGATGTAAATGAATTGCGTGACGATTTAAGAATAGACTGATGCGTGCCTTTTCACCACTTGCTACTATATCCATTTTATTTTTTTGCGTTACAACTTTTGTAGCAGGTGCACAGCGCGCCATTCCAGAACTTTGGGGTGTTCGCGTTCATGATGAAGCCAAAATTTTATCGGCATCAAAAGTGCAGCAGTTGGAAGCGCAACTAAAGCAACATGAAGACTCTACATCCAATCAAATAGCCATTTTGATTATTCCATCGTTAGATGGAGAAGTATTGGAAGAATACTCATTAAAAGTAGCCGAAAAGTCGCAGCTAGGTAAAAAAGAAAAAGATAACGGTGTGTTGTTGCTGATTGCTGTTGAAGACCGGAAAATGCGCATTGAGGTTGGCTACGGCCTGGAGGGTGCACTACCCGATATTACCTGTAATCAAATTATCCGCAATGAAATTGCACCGGCATTCAGACGAAATGATTATGATGCGGGAGTCCAGGCGGGAATAGATGGCATAATCAGCGCCATAGCCGGTGAGTATGTAGCCGATGTTGCCAGCAACGAAATGGAATCAATGCCCTGGTTTGTTGGACTTTTTGTGTTTGGGATACTGGGACTTTTTTCACTGATGGGCCTGCTGATTAAAGGTGGAGCCGGCTGGTTCCTGTATGTGTTTTTGATTCCATTCTATGCCGCTTTCCCCTTTGCCCTATACGGCTGGGAAACTGGCAAAATGATTCTGCTTGGTCATATCATCGGGTTCCCTATTCTCAAAATAATCTTTAAGATGATGGGCTGGAGTAAGCTGGAAAGTTCCGGTGGCTCTGGTGGAGGCTATTCATCCGGAGGAGGCTGGTCCTCCGGTGGCGGAGGCTGGTCGTCTGGCGGAGGAGGCTTTTCGGGTGGTGGCGGAAGTTTTGGTGGCGGAGGCAGCAGCGGAAGCTGGTAACAGTCAGGTGTACCAAAAACCTTTTCTTATTTAATCCACATTTTTGATTCAGGATTATTGAATTGCCTTATTTTTGGCCTTTCTTATCCTAACATCTTCCCGAATGAAAAGAGATAAAGTTGTTTTCGACCTCATCGAAAAAGAAAAAAAGCGCCAACAAAACGGAATTGAATTAATCGCCTCTGAAAACTTTACTTCATCGCAAGTGATGAAGGCCATGGGCACCGTGCTTACCAACAAGTATGCGGAAGGACTGCCCGGCAAGCGTTACTACGGGGGTTGTGAAGTGGTGGATGAGATTGAGCAACTGGCTATCGATCGGGCTTGTCAGTTATTCAATGCCGATTGGGCAAACGTACAGCCACACTCAGGCGCGCAGGCGAATGCCGCGGTTATGCTGGCTTGTTTAAAGCCGGGAGATAAGATTTTAGGCTTTGACCTGGCACATGGTGGACACCTTACGCACGGTTCACCTGTTAACTTTTCCGGGAAGTTGTATCAACCTACCTTTTATGGTGTTGAAGAGAACACAGGAAGAATAGATTTCGATAAGGTTATTGAAACAGCCAAACGCGAGAAACCCAAATTGATTATTTGCGGAGCCTCTGCGTATAGCCGTGATTGGGATTATAAAAAATTGCGTGAAGCTGCTGATGCAGTAGGCGCTTTATTGCTGGCCGATATCGCCCACCCGGCAGGGTTGATTGCACGTGGTTTGTTGAATGACCCGATGGAGTACTGCCACATCGTGACTACCACTACACACAAAACCTTGCGCGGCCCGCGTGGCGGAATGATTATGGTGGGTAAAAACTTCGACAATCCGTGGGGGTTAAAAACTCCAAAAGGAGAAATCAGAAAGATTACTTCCATTTTGGATTCAGGTGTATTCCCCGGAACGCAGGGTGGTCCGCTGGAGCATGTGATTGCCGCCAAGGCTATTGCGTTTGAAGAAGCACTATCCGATGATTATTTGAAATATGTGGTGCAGGTTGTAAAAAATGCAAAAGCAATGGCCGCTGCATTTGTAGCAAAAGGTTACCGGATCATTTCAGATGGCACCGATAATCATTTGATGTTGATTGATCTGCGCTCTAAGAACCTCACGGGCAAACAAGCTGAAGAATCGCTGATCAAGGCTGACATTACGATTAACAAAAACATGGTGCCGTTTGATACGCAGTCGCCATTTGTTACTTCAGGTATGCGCATCGGTACACCGGCCATCACCACACGTGGATTAAAAGAAAAGGATGTAGTGAAGGTGGTTGACTTAATTGATGACGTATTGAAAGCACCGGAAAATCCGGATAACCTGAAGGCAGTAAAGAAGAAAGTGAACAGCTTCATGAAGAAGTTTCCGTTGTATTAATTTCTTAAGAAGGGTTTTGATTAATGGTTGAAGAAAAAGAAATGACTTTCCTCGATCACCTCGAGGAGTTACGCTGGCACATCATCCGGTCGCTATTGGCGGTGGTTATTCTAACCATTGTTGCATTTATATATGGCCCTTGGATATTTGAGAACATAGTATTCGCAGTTGCCAAACCGGATTTTATTTTCTTTGATTGGATGTGCGCGTTAGGGAAACTTGTGGGTTATGAAGAAACCTTATGTGTAGAAGAGATTCCATTTAAAATTCAAAGCCGTCAAATGACGGGGCAGTTTACCATGCACATTGCAGCCTCATTGTTCATTGGTGTATCGGCTGCATTTCCTTATATCGTTTGGGAAATCTGGAGATTTGTAAAACCAGGACTGGTTACCAAGGAGCGTAGGTTTTCACGTGGCGCGGTTTTCTCTATTTCGTTTTTATTTTTCTCGGGTGTTGCATTTGGTTATTTCATCATGAGTCCGTTGGCGGTATACTTTTTGTCAAATTATAAACTCAGTGATATGATTGCCAATGAGTTTGACATTACCTCATACGTATCAACGGTAATCACACTGGTATTTGGAAGTGGGCTGCTTTTTCAATTACCGGTTGTTGTTTATTTCCTGACAAAGATTGGGATGATTACTCCGGCATTCATGCGTAAGTATCGCAGGCACGCCATTGTTATCATTCTGATTATTGCGGCTATTGTCACGCCCCCCGATCCATTCAGTCAGACGTTAATCGGTATTCCGTTGTACCTGCTGTATGAATTCAGTATTTTCATATCCGCAACGGTGTTAAGACGCCAAAAGAAGCGCGAAGCAGACGATCAATACGCAGAAATCTAAGTAACATGAAAATTGCCATCGGAAGTGACCATGCTGGATTTGAACACAAGGAAGTGTTAAAAGAATGGCTTACCAATAATGGCTACGAAGTAAGCGATTTCGGTACGCACAGCCTTGATTCGGTAGATTACCCCGACTTTGCCCATCCGGTAGCTGAAGCGGTGGAAAAGCAGGATGCTTCGCTTGGCGTGTTACTATGTGGAAGCGGCAACGGGGTTGCCATTACAGCCAATAAACACCAAGGCATCCGGGCAGCGTTGTGCTGGACGGAAGAGATAGCCGCCTTGGCACGTCAGCATAACAATGCCAACGTGGTTTGTATTCCTGCTCGCTATGTTACACAACAGCAAGCCGAAAAAATTCTGGAAACATTTTTACATACAGAATTTGAAGGTGGCCGCCATTCCCGCAGGGTTGAAAAAATCAGTTGCTAGGATTCTCCACTAATTCCCACTGTCCGTTCCCGGATTTTTTGTACTTGCGTTGCAACGCTGGGATGCGATCAAAAAATGGTTGCATCTTGTTTTCAGGATCGATAATCAGTTGTGGTGGATCAGCTTCGAACATTCGGTTAACCCGTAGCACGTTTTCATAGTATTGAGGCTGATCAAAAATTTCCAGGGTAAGTTTCCGGTTAATAAAAGGTGGGGCGATGGAGTTAGTTAAATACCCGGCAAATTCTTCATCAAGAATCAGTACACGTTTGTTTGTGAATTCATGCTTATTCTCAAGTACAGTCAATCTTGAATAATCCACATCAATCTTTGAATAACGGGCGAGGTACAGGGTAGTAAGCATTCCAAGCAACAGTACCCAAACATTTATTTCCGCAAATTTTCTTCTTCGGATCAGCAGCAAGAAATGTGTAAAAAAGAAACTCACCGCAGGCATTAAGGGCAAAAGACTTTGTGCCCGGAAGTCGGTTGTAAAGTATAACTGAACAAGTCCGATGATAAACCACAAAAACATGGCGGTGAGTAATTGCGATTGATATTTTGTTAACCGGGCCTCGCGGTTAAGCACCACCATTGCAATGAGCAAATACGCCAACGGAACGGCACATAAAATCAGGATACTTTTTACGGAGAGAAGTGGGGAGGTTGGAAAAACCAGGTTGGTCTGGTAAAGACTTTTCCAAATATCCTGCAGGTTACCCCCGATCAGATAAGTTGCCATAATAATCAGGTGTGGCAACATGAATCCGGTGAGCATCAACAAATATTTGCGCACCTCATTTCGGGTAAACAAAATTAAAATCAGTACAACCCCGGGCAGGTAAATAATGTAGGAGAAGTTGAATAACGTAGCTAAACTGATAAAAAGGCCAATTGAAAAAATGGTTTCGTCCCGCTGAACCTTGAATTCAATTTCTGTAAGAAGCGAGTTCAGCGCGAGCAATAAGAAACCGAATGCGCCAAGGTCGGCAGTCAGCGAAAAGTTATCGAATGATATTAATGTAAGAATTAGAAACAGTAAAGATGGGATATAGGTGTTTTCTGTAAACGCCTTTTTATCAATCAGCATAATGCCAATGAAGGCACCTTGCAAGAACAAAATGAAAAGCGTAAGGATGTGGCGAAGCGCAAAGTTTTCGCCAAACACCCAATCGAGCGCACCGTAAAACCAGGCGGCAAGGGGAGGCGTATTATCAACTATTTCGTGGTAAAGCCCGAATCCTTCCGTAATTTTTTCGCCCAACAAAAGGCTTTTCAGTTCGGGTATTGTAACCGGTGCTGAGTCAATAAGAAGCGGAAGTACCCACACCAGGTATAACCCGGCTAATGCCAGTAAGCGATACGGATCGTTAATGCGGAAGTAGCGAAGCAAAGGAAAACTCGTTTGGCGTGAAAAATAGACAGGATTTTCAAGCTTTGAAATGAATACCACCACAATTGCTAAACTTCTTTGGTTTTCGTTGCCATGCAGCGGATATTTGCGCTATGGCTGGAACAACTCGTCAACAAAAATTTGCACGGCTCATTCACAAAGAAGTGAGTGATATTTTACAGCGTGATAAACGTGGCATTCTCGACAATGCCTTTGTAACGTTGGCCGATGTTCGGGTTAGTCCTGATCTTAGCGTGGCTAAGATTTACCTGAGTATGATGCTTACCGCTAACAAGGAAGCACTGCTAGAGAAGATAAACACGCGGAAGAAAGAGATTCGTAAGGCCCTTGGCGATCGAATCCGAAATCAGGCACGGATTATTCCCGAATTGATTTTCTATATTGATGAAGTGGAGGAGAAGGCACAACGGATCGAAGACATTATCCGTAACCTGAATATTCCACCTGAGCAATAATCATTTAAGCTTCGACCTTCGTGAGCCTGGAATTTTTTATCGCCCGTAAGTATTTACTGTCCACACGGAAGAAGAACTTCATCAACATCATATCCATTCTTTCCCTGATCGGTGTTTCGGTTAGTGCCGCTGCGCTGATCATAGTGTTGTCGGTATTTAATGGGTTGGGCGACCTACTTCGTTCACTGAATAATTCTTTTGATCCTGAAATTAAGATTGAAGCAGCACAAGGAAAATCATTTCCGGTTGATGCAGAATTGATTGCAAAAATCGAGGCGGTTGAGGGTGTTGCTATTGTTACCGAAGTAATTGAAGATTATGCCTATTTGCGTTACCGCGATGCCAATCAGGTAATTACCTTAAAGGGAGTGAGCGATAATTTTATTGATCAGCATAGAATTGACGATAAAATTGTGGCTGGCGAATTGAAGCTAACCGATGGAGATATCAATTACGCCATAATTGGCAGAGGTATACAGTACACGTTATCTGTAGCGGTGGGCGATGATATGTTTCCCTTACAGGTATATTACATCAATGATGTTAAAGCCGGGGCTCTTGATCCATCGCGATTATATTCCCGACAGATCATTTTGCCGGGTGCAGCATTTTCAATCGTGCAAAATTTTGATGAAAACTATGTGTTGGTTCCATTAAGATTTGCTCAGCAACTATTGCGTTATGAGAACAAACGAACAGCATTAGAAATAAAAACACGTGTGGGGTATAACCTTTTGAGTGTGCAAGAACAAATAAAGGCGATTGTGGGAAGTCAGTTTGTTGTCCTCAATCGCGAAGAACAACACCGTGATTTATACCGGTTGCTTAAAATGGAAAAGTTGTTTACGTTTTTGGCGCTTTCCGTTTTGCTGGGCATAAGCGCCATTAATATCTTTTTTAGTTTAATGATGCTGGCGCTTGACAAGAAAAAAGACATTTCCATTTTATCGGCACTGGGCGCCAACGGTGCGCGCATCAAGAAAATCTTTATTGTTGAGGGCGCCATGATTGCCTTGGGCGGGGCTATGCTGGGAATATTATTAGGCGGAATTTTTTGTCTGCTCCAACAGCAGTATGGCCTCATCAGCATGGGAATGGAAACATCCGTTACAGCAGGGTACCCTGTAAAAATGAAACTGGTTGATTTCGTGGGTACGTTGGCTGTGGTATCCGTCCTCACTTTCCTCATCTCGTGGCGACCAGCGGTTCTTGCAGCCCGGTCGGTTTCGGTGCACAACCTGTAAGGTTCATGTATGAAATAGGCTGAAATTCAAACTTTTCAGAATCCTGAAAAGCCTATTTTAGAAGTTCCGTTTTTAGTAAATCGACCAAAAACGGCAAAATAATGAAGGTTTCAGCGTCTCAGCCGTTTCAAATCATCTATTCGTTGTTCCAACACGAATACCTGGGCTTTCTTTTTGAGTCCTATATCGTGCATTTGGATGAAAAGGGGAGACTTACCTATCAGCACCAAAATATCTCTTCAAAGAATGCCCGTGAGTTTTCAAAAGGTCTTGACGATCGTGATTTCGAGCTGATCAAGCTTATGGATGCCATGCAGCAGGATGCTGTTGCCCGCAAATTTGCCGGAAAGCCAGTGAAGCCGGAAGAATTCTTCCCCAAGGTATTTGATAAGAAGAAGGGCAATGAAGGGCTGCAGGAGATGATAGAGTTGCACATGGAAACCAAGCGGGCCGAGGTGCTGGAAATTCTAAAGGGGAAATTATTGTTTGAAACTGGTAATGATGGGGAGCCTACGCATCGGAAAATTGAGGTAATGGAAAGCCGTGCTTCCATTCAGTTTCACTTTATGCGAAGCGATGATAGTACCAACTACTTTCCAACCTTATTTTATGAAGGAAAGAAACTGGAGTTACCGAATCCAACAGCGTACTTGATTTGTAAGGAACCCGCCTGGATGGTGATGAACGGAAAGTTGTATGGTTTTGAAAAGCACGTTGACGGTAAAAAACTTCTACCGTTCCTGAGCAAGAAGTTTGTGGTGATTCCAAAAAACCTGGAAGAAACCTACTACAACAGATTTGTAGCTCCTTTAATTGCCTCGTTTGATGATATTGATGCGAAGGGCTTTGATATTATAAAGACAGAATACGATCCTCGTCCCGTACTAACCATTTCGGAGTTGCCATCCGTTCAAAACAACGGAACACTATTCGATTCTAAATCTAGTGAAGATAAAAGTGATGAATCAGGGAAGATTGTGTTTGACCTTTCCTTTAAATATGGCAAGCATAAATTTCAGGGAAGAAACCGTGTACCGGTAAGTGTAACAGTTGAGAAGCACGATAACGATTATGTCTTCCATCGTGTACAACGCAAAGCCGAGTCAGAAAAAAACTTTTTAAGTACACTTCAAAAGCTTGGCCTGCCCATGAAGGATTTCAATGTGGCCATTGCAAAGTCGGAAGCTTTTTCATGGTTGAATGAAAACCGGGTTAATTTATTAAACCTTGGCTTCGAGGTCAGTCAGCCGCAGAGCAATGACAAAAAATATTTTGTTGGCAAAGCGGTTATTGAAGTTGAAGTAAAGGAAAACATCGATTGGTTTGACATTCACGCACGCATCCGATTTGGTGAGTTCGAAATTCCATTTAAGGAATTGCGAAAGCTTATCCTGAAGAAAAAAGTTGAATTCAAATTGCCTAATGGTGAAATCGCCATCATTCCCGAAGCCTGGTTAACGCGCTATGCCGATTTGTTTTCTTTGAGCGAAACCGAAGGAGACAAAGAAAAACCGGTGTTGCGCAAACATCATCTTAACCTGGTAAAGGAACTGGAGGATGGCAACCTGGCGAAAGTACACATCAGTGAAAAACTCAGGTCCCTTGGCTCGTTTAGCGGTATTAAAAATTATCCCTTGCCTGAAGGTTTTGTTGGCGAACTTCGCCCCTATCAAAAGGCCGGATATAATTGGCTTCGCTTCCTGAATGAATTCAGACTGGGTGGATGCCTGGCGGATGATATGGGTTTGGGTAAGACGGTTCAAACCCTGGCTATGCTGTTGGCAGAGAAGGAGGCAGGAAGGGGGACATCCTTGCTGATTATGCCAACTTCGTTGATTTACAATTGGGAAATGGAGGCTTCCCGATTCACACCTGAGCTAAAGGTGCTGAACTACACCGGAACATTGCGTAACAAAGACATTAAGCGATTTGAAAAGTATGATGTTGTACTGACATCCTATGGCATAACCCGATTGGATGTTGAGCTGCTGAAGAACTTTTACTTCAACTACGTTATTCTGGATGAATCGCAGGTCATTAAGAATCCTTCATCCATTATTGCCAAAGCAGTTCGGGAATTGAAGTCCCGTTACAAACTGGTGCTGACGGGTACGCCATTGGAGAACACTACGATGGACTTATGGTCGCAAATCAGTTTTATCAATCCAGGGTTGTTAGGCTCTCAAACATATTTCCGGCAAGAATACCAGGTGCCCATTGAAAAGAAGGGTGACGAAGCAAAATCCAAAAAATTAAATTCGATTATTAAGCCTTTTGTGTTGCGCAGGCATAAATCGCAAGTGGCGACTGAACTTCCGGAAAAGGTTGAAAACATTCAATACTCCGTAATGACAACCGAGCAGGAAAAGCGTTACGAGGAAGTGAAGTCATACTACCGTGGAAAAATTCTGGACTTAATTGACAAGGAGGGAATGGGTAACAGCCGGTTTATGATTTTGGAAGGCTTAACCAAACTCAGGCAGTTGGCGAATCATCCGAAAATGATAGAGCCATCGTATGCAGGCGATTCGGGCAAGTTGGAAGATATTATTCATATGCTGGAAAATGCCATTGCAGAAGGGCACAAGGTTTTGGTATTTAGTCAGTTTGTGAAGCATTTAACTTTGGTTCGGCAATACCTCAAGTCGCATAAAATTGATTACGCATACCTGGATGGCTCAAGCATTGATCGCAAAGAACAGGTAGACCGTTTTAACAAAGATCCGAATGTAAAGGCTTTCTTGATTTCCATTAAAGCCGGTGGATTGGGGTTGAACTTGACGGAAGCAGATTATGTGTTTATACTTGATCCGTGGTGGAACCCAGCCGTTGAAGCGCAAGCGGTCGATCGGGCACACCGCATTGGGCAGAAGAAAAAAGTGTTCACCTACAAGTTCATCACACGGAACAGCGTAGAAGAAAAGATACTCATGCTTCAGCAAAAGAAACTTAAGTTAACACGTGACCTCATTACTACAGAGGAAAGCATTATGAAGCAACTTACCCGTGAGGATATTGAGCAGATGCTCGCTTAAGATTTAGTCTGTTTTAGATGCCGTTTTTTCCACCGGTTATGCGACCATAACCATCCGGCAGGATTTTTTTGTATGACTTCCTCAACAATCTTTGCATAGTTTTTAACGACATCTTCCGAATCAGGTGCATAGGGAGGTTCAGCAACTTTTACCAGCGTACAGGTGTAGTATCCGCGCTTCGCTTTTTTTACCGATCCATACAGCACCGGGTACTGCGTGAGGTTAGCCATTTGTTGACTTCCATAAAAGAATACCGTTGCCTGGTTAAGAAAGGTGGTCTCGTATTTTCTGTTTTGCTTTCGGCCCGGATATTGGTCGGCAACAATAGCAATTCCTCTTAAAATGTTTTTTCGTTTAACCAGTTCACGAGCAACTTGATCTCGTTTGATGGCGTACCCACCGAAGTGCGTACGGCAGGTTTGCATCAGCGTATCAACGAATTTTGTGTTGATGGGCTGGTAGACAAAATCGATCGGAATATTTAACCAGAGATTTCCGGAAACGAGTAGCCACTCCCAGTTAAACTGATGGGAAGACAAGAGAATTATGGATTGATTTTTTTGTTTGTACGTTTCAAGCAGTTCAGGGTTTGTGTACTTCATTCGGGCCTTCAACTCTTCTTTTGAAATAGTGAGTAACTTTAGGGTTTCAACAGCATAGTCGCAGAGATTCAAATAAAACTCCCGTTCAATTTTTTTTATTTCATTTTTTGGAAGATACGGAAACGATTTTGTAAGATTTTTCCTAACTAACCTTCTTCGGTAGCGTATCACATGGTAGCTTAACAGAAACAGGAAATCGGCCACCATGTACAGGGCAGTGAAGGGGAGACGTGAGATGAGTTTGAGAAAAAACATGTTCACTGTTAAACGGCCAACAAGTTAAATAAGTATTACTATTTTTGATGACTAAACGAGCGAAAAGCCTATTCGGATCGCTCAGGCATATGAAAGATAAGGTTGTTATTATCACCGGAGGAACTTCCGGCATTGGCAAAGCATTAGCTTTTGAATTTGGTCGTCACGGCTCAAAGGTTGTGATTACCGGACGAAATGCCACTGACCTGAAGGCAACCGAGGAAGAGCTACGCGCTGCAGGAATTGAGGCATTGGGGATACATGCCGATGTTAGCCTGGAAGATGATAACAAAAGAATGGCAGAAGAAACGATTCGTCATTTTGGGCGAATTGATGTGTTGGTGAATAATGCCGGTATCTCTATGCGGGCAGCCTTTGAGGATGTGAAGATAGAGGTAATTAAAAAGGTAATGGATATTAACTTTTATGGTGCGTTGTATGCCACGCATTATTGCTTACCTGAAATTGTAAAAAATAAAGGGTCTATTGTGGGCATTTCCTCCATTGCGGGATACCGAGGATTGCCGGGAAGAACAGGTTATTCGGCCTCGAAATTTGCACTCAACGGTTTTCTGGAGGTGCTGCGGACAGAGTACTTGAAAAAGGGAGTTCATGTATTAACGGCTTGTCCTGGGTTCACTTCTACGAATATCCGGATGCGTGCTTTATTGGCAGATGGCCGCGAGCAAAAGGAATCTCCCCGCGAAGAAAGTAAAGAGATGACACCAGAAGAATGCGCCCGGCACATTTATCGGGCTACCGTAAAGAGAAAGCAAATTATTATATTGACTTTGGAGGGAAAGCTCGCTGTGTTCTTTAACAAGTGGTGGCCGTGGCTGGCAGACCGGCTTGTGTTTAACGCTATGGCACGTGAGGCTAATGCACCGATTAAATAGTTATGCTATGAAAGAAATTCTGCTTGTAATATCAATCCTTTTTGGTATCGAAAGGGTATGGGCTCAAAATGTTTCAGACTTGCCCGCTAATAGTTTTCCTTTTAATCTTTCAGGGAACACTATTCAAACATTTGATAATCGATATGAGGGCGTGAAGGGTTTTCCAACATTTCTTGAAGACCATTGCCCAGGAACGGTTGAGTTGAAGAAGGATGAGCACTATAAAAATGTTTTGATAAACTATGATGCTGTTTCTGACAATCTTATTGCGAGAAGTGACCGCACTAAGGCAAACATGATTGTGAGAAAGGATTTGGTGGCGAGTTTTATATTACATGATGGACTGGTTGAGTATGAATTTGTAAAACTTCCGGTTGACGGAGTTCCAACTTTTTTATTAACCCTGTCCGAGGGAACCATCTCGTTCTTCTGCAAAGTGTCGAAAGAGATTAAGCGTGCAGAATTAGGCGGAGCTTACAACGTTAGTGGAAATCCCTATGATGAATTTCGTACAATTTATACATTTTACATTACCGAGGGTGCGGTCTTACAGACAATACCACAAACAAAAAGGGGTATAATTAAATTTTTCCCAACAATTGAAAAAGAACTGAATGCATTTTTCAAAGCGAACAAGGCTGATTTAACTGATCTTCATTATGCCAAGTCTTTGTTTGCCTTTATAAACACGAACTTATAAAGCAAAGATCACTTCACTCATAACACATGGGTTCAGTATAACTAACCCCGTATTCTAATTATAATCGAATCTTCAGGTTCTAGGTTTTAGTCAAGAACACAAGTTTTCCATGATCAGCCTTATTGATAGATTTAAAGAAATCAACCAATTCCGTGTACGATTTTGCTGGGAACTCACCCTCAAACACCTTTAGCTTACGGACATAGAGCACATCTCCCCTGTCAATTTGAACCGAGGTTTCGTATTCTCCGAAAGAGGAAGTAATACGGGTGGGCTCAGGAAGAAATTCAGGATAAATACCTTCGGGCATTTTGTATCGAACACTGTCGATGTCAGTATAGCCCATATGCCTGAATACATTGGTCTTCCTTTCTTCAACTTTATCAGGAATAAATACAGAGCGGTTCATAAGGTTAGGTGTAAGAAATAACCGCTTTCCACTTACGGTAACAAGGCGTTTAAGTGTAAGGTCAAGGTTAACCTTAGCTGACGGAATTTTATCTCCATATTTGCTGGTAGCTATATTGTTTATATCAAAACTTGGAATTTGTGTTGTTTTTTGTGTCCATTTCTTTTCTTCTTCCGGGTTTCCAAGAATAAAATTCAGGTTGTCGTTTTCATATTGGAGGCCACTGTAAACGGTTTGAACTTTGGCTTTTGCATTTCCATCAATTCCCACGATAACTTCAGCAGTTCTGATTTGCAAGTTTTCTTTTTCTGTGTAAACAGGGGTATGAACAAGCTTTGCACCATCATCCGTAATGGCCAATGCTTTTCGGTTGCCTGTGAAACTCCCCATGTATCCAAACGGATTTGTCTGGCTCGTACATTCCAACCATAAAGTGTCAGTTCCATTGGGAACAAACACAACCACATGATTAAATTGCGAACTCGGGAAATCAGTTTTGATTTGAGTAGCGCCCTCTCCGGCCTTGATTAAGGTGTAGTAAGCTTTTATATCGATAGCTTCAAGCATAGAAACCATATAGTTTGAGAGCGCTTTACAATCACCATATCCGGTCTTATCCACCATAGAGGCTTCAAAGGGTTGAAATCCTCCAATGCCCAGCTGAATGCTTACATATCTCGTTTTGTTTTGCAGATATTCGTAAACGGCCTTTACTTTTTCCTCTTTCGTTTTCAAGTTTGCAGTAATCTCCTTTATTTTTTCCTGGGTTTCGGGCAGGAGATCATTTCTTCCTTTGTTCAATGAAGAGATCCATTGACCAAGATTGTCCCAACTTTCCATGGTCCCTTTATAATTATCAAATTCAAAAACAGTTGGGGCTGCAATAATGTGCGGTAGTAATTCTTCCCGTGGAGGTCCGTGGGGTTCAAAAGTAATGGGCATAATGTTTTGTAAACCCCACTTTACAGTTTCAAAGCCAGATGGTTCCTGAGTAATAATGGGCTCTTGTTCAATGTTGAATGCCTTATATCGGGGCGGTTCTATGGTTGTGGGATAGACCAGGGTATACGAAAAATTCTGAACAGATACCTTTTCGCCAGGCAAAACGTATGAACCCGGAATGATGAATACATACTTAAACTCAACCTCATATTCAAATTCTACAGTGTAGGGATATGATCCATGGGATAGGTCAGCCGATTTAAACCGGTTATCACTGTAAAGACTGAAGCCATCAAAGGCACTTTGATCATAGATTTCACTGGACTTTAACTTTTTTATTACAGCTCCATTGGCATCGTAAGCCACTCCTTTAAAGGTTGTTACTTTGCTGAGTTTGTCATAGCCCACCATTTCGCGTGCATATCGTTTACCAGCCTCATTTAATATAGTGATCACCTGATGGACGCTAAGGGTGGCCTTGCTGGCTGAGTGGAGCTTATAGGTCATGTGATCTTCACGGATCACAACATTGACATTGCTTTTTAAGGCTTCTGGAATATCTGAAACAGCATATTTTTTCTGACCGAAGCCCACCAGACTGATCAGAAATGCTGCAAAGAGAAATATGTGACGCATAATTATTTCCTTTTTAATACGATCTGTTCTGCCTGCTTGGCCACTACTATATTATAAAACTCACGAATGTTTGGATATTCATCCTGAACAAAAAGTGCCTTATTAATCTGAAAGCTGCTGGTAATGTTTATTGTGTTGCCTAAGAGCGAAACATTGTACAGAAAACGAGCAGCGTTGCCTGGCAGGGCAACTACTTTACTTTGGGGTAATTCATCAACTTCGTAATTTTCAGGGAGAGTTATTTTACACATATAGGTTTTGTCTTGTGGACTGCCATAGTCAACCGGGTATTCCCGTTTTTCCGTTTTAAACGGATTTTCTACAAGCTGCGACTCAATGAATGGATTAATGTAAACGACATCACCTCCCGAAGTGGCGTGATCATTTAACGAAATGGAATGTTGTTCCTTAAAAGCCTTATCAAAGGTCTCGGTATTTTCAAAAGAACTGTTTTCCACAGACCAGGATTTCCTTTTAGAGAAATCTTTAACATACTCATCCTTCCCCTTACTTAGAATTTGTTTGCGTGTTGCTACAGCATCATAACCATCTTTCAAATAGGTAATGGTTCCATTAAGTTCTGCCATTTCGTTCAATGCGAGTTCGGCAGTAATTGTGCTTTTAGATTTTGCTTTTGGAGCGAGGCTAATCCAGCCTGTATTTTTATTGGACACTAGCAAGCCCTCACCATTTAAGCATCGTTCCGGAAGAAAATCAATGGGGATATACTTTTCCGTAGCATCCAGAAATATGAATTTGTCCTTTACCAACAATCGACAAACTACATAATTTAACTGGCGCGACATAGGATATGGCTTCCGGATAAAACCATGGTCACGCGTACTTAAAAGAACCAGGTCAACTTCAAACCCAGCTTTTTCAAGCATGGATGCCATGAGCAGGTTAATGTCTCCTGATGTTCCTTTCTTTCTTTCTAAAATCGTTTTTGGACTCTCGGCCGTGTAATCCTTATATCCGTCCCATTCAACATTGTTTTTTACATATGAGTGTATGGCCTCTATTTTTTCCAGTTCATCTGTTTTGCCTACCAAAATTTCTTCAACAGTTTTTTTCAAGTAGTTGGATCCTGTAATAACCTTTCCAAAGTATTCACTCTCTTTGAGGTTGGATACAAGTTTCTCCCACGTTCCCATAATTTCCTGAGAAGGTTGCCCTGGGAAATTAATATAAGCCAAGGCGAAATTAACTTTTGAAACATAGTCATCCTCACTTGTCATAAAGGGCTCCTCTTTGAATGCAGGAACATGTGAGATTATCCAGTGGTGGACTTTCTCAGAGTAACCCGATTGAGATTTGTTTTGGGTAGTATAGTTGGTTACGGGAGTATAACCTTGCATATATTTCTCCATAATAAAAAAATCAGGAATAATGGCAACGTATTCGCTGTGCTTTACCGGAATGGAATATTGAAATTTCCAATTGGGGAAATTGGCTAGAAAATCAGAGCTAACGGTATAAGAATATTCAAGAACTGAACCTTCTTTCACATTTGGAAGTGTGAATTTCTGAAGATTAATGCTTCGATTAAACTTCTCCTTAAAGATGGCATCTTTGCTCATTTTGGATTCGACCACTTTCCCATTTTCAAGATTGTATGTAACGGCTTTAAGGCCAATTACACGCTCTTCATTTGATCCGGACTTGTAAAGCGGAATGGATGCATCAGCCCAGGAGAGACCATCTTTATTTAGGATTTTGATTCGGACATGACGCTCAAAGGTTAATACAGCACCAGCAGCATTAAATCCGATGTACGCTTTTCCGAAATCAAATAATACGACAGCAGCAGCAGAAGAATCTTTATCATAGATTGACATGGTTAGATCTTCCGTAGGAATATCACCAAACTTAAATGGCGATTTTTGACACAGTGCAATGAAAGCACAGCAGCAGATTGTGACTATTGCAATAGTTTTTTTCATGGGGGACAATTGGTTTAGGGACTCTTAATTTCAACAAAAAAACTTAAAAATGGAATTCTTACAAACCCCATGTGACTTTTCCTGTATTTTTAGCAGAATAATTTTTCCCCGTGGCTAAATCAAAAACTCTTTTTTTCTGTCAGAACTGCGGGCATGAGTCGCCCAAGTGGATGGGGAAGTGCCCCTCGTGCAACCAATGGAATACGTTTGCAGAAGAGGTTGTAAAAAAGGAATCTGCCGCTCGGCAGGGCTGGCATCAGGATGATGAGAAGCGAAGAGCCAACAAGCCACGCACCATACAGGAAATTGAATCAGGTAAAGAAATCCGCGTTGCTACGCCCGATCAAGAGCTAAATCGTGTATTGGGAGGAGGCATTGTACCAGGCTCATTGATTCTTATTGGTGGTGAACCGGGTATAGGCAAGTCGACCTTAATGTTGCAATTGGCACTGTCCTTAAAGCATTTGAAAGTGTTGTATGTATCAGGTGAAGAAAGCGAGCAACAAATCAAAATGCGGGCCGATCGGTTGTCTGTATCAAAGAACGATGCATGCTACATCTTCACGGAGACAAACACACAAAATATCTTTCAAGGGATCAAACAACTTCAACCCGAGTTGGTGATTATCGACTCCATTCAAACCCTTTTTTCAGATATACTTGACTCAACTGCAGGGAGCATCGGACAGGTACGGCAATGTGCGGGTGAGCTCATGAAGTTTGCGAAAGAAACAGACACACCTGTTTTTCTGGTTGGCCACATCACCAAAGACGGCATGTTGGCCGGACCGAAAGTGTTGGAACATATGGTTGACACCGTGCTTCAGTTTGAAGGCGATCGTCACCTGGCTTACCGCATTTTACGTACAACCAAAAACCGCTTTGGCTCCACATCTGAAATTGGCATTTATGAAATGCTGGGCAATGGCTTGCGCGAAGTATCCAATCCCTCTGAAATTTTAATCTCCCAAAAAGATGGCCCGTTGAGTGGTGCGACTATTGGGGCAACAATAGAAGGCAATCGCCCTTTATTGATTGAAATCCAATCGCTGGTCAGCCCCGCTTCGTATGGAACGCCTCAACGTACACCGACCGGATTTGATCAAAAGCGATTAAACATGTTGCTGGCTGTGCTGGAAAAGCGATGCG
Source organism: Cyclobacteriaceae bacterium (assembly GCA_030584025.1). NCBI lineage: Bacteria > Pseudomonadati > Bacteroidota > Cytophagia > Cytophagales > Cyclobacteriaceae > Cyclobacteriaceae bacterium. The sequence continues at coordinate 3,655,892 of CP129487.1, read as the reverse complement.
GATTTAAAATGGGTGTACACGATGTGTTTGTGAACATGGCCGGAGGCATTCGTGTGGAAGACCCGGCCATTGATCTGGCTGTGTGTGTTTCCGTAATTTCTTCGTTGGAGGAATTGCCGGTTTCAGAAAAAATCTGTTTTGCTGCTGAAGTTGGCCTGGGAGGAGAACTTCGTGCAGTGAACCGGATTGATCAACGCATTTCAGAAGCGGAGAAGCTCGGGTTTACGGAAATCTACATTTCCCGGTTTGGCCAAAAGTCGGTTGACTTGAAGAAGACAAAAATCGCGGTGAAGTCGTTCGGAAAATTAACAGAGGTTTTTCAGGATCTGTTTGGTTAGTATACCCGCAGGCGACCATCTTTACACACAATTTATTTTATGGAAACATTCTTTACCGAAACCCTGGGGCTACCCGAGAACCTGTTTGCGTATGTCATTCTTCCGCTGCTCATTTTTCTGGCGCGGATCATGGATGTTTCCATCAACACCATCCGGATTATTTATGTGTTGGGTGGCCGTAGGGTAACGGCAACGCTGCTTGGTTTTTTTGAATCGTTTATCTGGCTGATGGCCATCCGTCAGATTTTTGAACACCTCGATAACTGGGTGTGTTACATTGCATATCCGGGAGGCTTTGCCATGGGTATTCTGGTTGGGATGATGATTGAAGAACGCATTGCCTATGGCAAGGTGATTGTGCGGATTATAACCCGTAAGGATATTAGCGAATTGATCACATTTTTAAACAGCCAGCAGTTTCGGTATACGCGTGTGGATTCGGAAGGCTTTGATGGCCCCGAGAGCCTGGTGTTTACGGTACTGCCTCGTGAGAACTTGGAAGAGTTGCTCACCAAAATGAAAAGCATATTGCCTACAGCTTTTTATACCGTAGAAAAAGTTAATCGTGCAGCTGAAAGTGGTGCGGTGGTGCAGGAAAGTACGCGGTGGAGTATAGCGAGTTGGTTAAAAGATAGAAGAAGGGTTTAGTTGTTGCCCTGAAGGCCACCTGTGTGTAAAAAAAGAACAGTGGATCCCTTTTTGAAATTTCCTGATGCAATTAAACTACGCAATCCATAAAACGCTTTAGCCGTGTAAACTTTGTCGAGCGGAAGATTTTGGTAAGTATATGTATCAATAATGAATTGATTTAATTCAACAGTGGTTTTACCGTAACCGCCAAAATGAAAGTCTTCGTTGATACTCCAATTTGCAAAATCTTCTCCAATCAGATTTTCAACATCATCCCTTAAAAACCCTCCACCCTTAAGTACCGAAAACCCAAGTATCGTTTTGTCTGGAGGTGTGCCGTTCACCAATCCCGCCAAAGTCCCCCCTGTACCCACTGCACAGCACAAATAATCGAACCCATCTCTCAGTGTTTGTGCGAATTCTTCAACACCCTTTACAGCCAATGCATTGGTGCCCCCTTCAGGGATTAAGTAAAAGTCACCAAACTCATTGTGGAGTTTGTCAATAAGCTCCGGTCTTGTTTTCTGCCTGTACGCTTCACGCGATATATACTTCAGTTTCATTCCACGACTTTTTGCAAAGCTTAATGTTGGATTACGCGGAAGTACTTCTTCACCACGAATGATACCAATGCTTTCAAAGCCCAACTCATGTGCTGCGGCAGCGGTTGAAAAAATATGGTTGGAGTAGGCGCCACCAAAGGTGAGCAATGTTTTGTGCCCCAGCTTTTTTGCTTCTTGCAGATTATACTTCAGTTTCCACCACTTGTTTCCCGAAACATAAGGATGATTCAAATCTTCTCGCTTGACTAAGACACGAACTCCCGCCTGATCAAACAGCGGATCATGAATTTCCTGTATCGTGGTTGGTCTATAGGTTAACAAGGTCTGACAACTTCTGTCGTGCAAGTTAAAAATGTTTTTAAAGTGAGTGCGGATAAGGTAGTTTGAGAACTTGTTGCTATGGATGAATATATAAAAGGTCGGGGTTCACAGATAAAAACACAAAACCGGTTTTTGAAGGCCAGCTATGTAACCGAGCATGTTGAAGGGCTTGATGAGCCGTTAATGGAAGCACCAACCACGCAGGTTCTTTATGAGCAGGCGAAGAAGATTGTAAACAAAATAACCAGTCCTGATCTGGGCATGATGTATTCACTCAATCCCTATCAGGGTTGTGAGCACGGATGCATTTATTGTTATGCGCGCAACACACACGAATATTACGGATTCAGTGCTGGCCTCGATTTTGAAAGTAAAATCATGGTAAAGAAAAGCGCCCCGAAGTTGCTGGAGAAATTCATACTTCATCCGGACTGGCAACCTGTTCCGATTGCTGTTTCCGGTAATACAGATTGTTACCAACCATTGGAGCGAAAATTTAAAATCACCCGAGGGCTGCTGAAGATTTTTGCGCAGTACAGACACCCAGTGGGTATGATTACCAAAAACAGTTTGATTTTGCGCGATCTGGATTTGCTCACAGATCTGGCACAAGACAACCTCGTTCATGTATACATCTCGCTCACTACGCTGGATGAGGATTTAAGAAGAATGATGGAGCCGCGCACAGCCAGTGCAACCAAACGACTGAAAACAATTGAGGCGTTGGCGAATGCAGGAATACCCGTTGGAGTAATGACTGCCCCGATTATTCTAGGATTGAATCATCATGAAATCCCCTCCTTACTAAAAGCAGCCGCTGACCATGGCGCTTTGGCTGCAGGTATGACAATCGTGCGACTTAACGGATCCATTGGGCAACTTTTTGAAGACTGGCTGCGAAAAAATTTCGCTGATCGTTTCGATAAAGTGTGGAATCAAATTTCTGCCATGCATGGTGGCCAGGTAAACGATTCACAATTCGGGAGAAGAATGACGGGTGAAGGAAACTTTGCCGAAACGATTCATCAATTGTTCAAGGCATCAAAAAGGAAATACCTCGCAGGAAGACACATGCCACCTTATGATCTTTCAAAATTCAGAAAAGGAGGAAACCTGAGTTTGTTTTGAATTATAATTCTATTTCAACCTGGCCTTTAAGCAAATCCTCAAAGACTTCACGCTCCCGAATAAGCTTGGCCTCATTATTAATCACCAAAACCTCAGTAGGTCGCAAACGCGAGTTGTAATTTGATGCCATGGAGAAACCGTAAGCTCCAGCATTTTTTATCGCCAGAATATCGCCTTCGTGTACTTCGTTTAATTTTCTGTCAGCACCGATGGTGTCGGTTTCGCAGATGTAGCCAACAACGGTATATGACTTTTCCTCACCTGCCGGATTGGAGATATTCAGAATATGATGATAGGCATCATACATCATCGGTCGCAAAAGGTGGTTCAAACCCGTGTTAACACCAACAAACGTGGTGGAAGGGGTTGATTTGATCAAGGTTGTTTTGGCTAACAAATGCCCCGATTCACTTACAATGAATTTGCCGGGCTCAAACCATAGCTCCAGTTTTCTGCCATATTGCTCACAGAACTGGCGGAAGGATTCGGTAAGCTTCAAGCCAAGGTCAAATACATTCGTAACCTTATCTCCTTCCTTATAGGACACTTTAAATCCACTACCAAAATCAATAAACTTTAGATCAGGAAAATCCTTTGCCACACTGAAAAAGATATCCGCCATTTTCAGAAACACATCGGTTTCAGTTATGTCCGAACCGGTGTGAATGTGCAAGCCCTGAATGTTAATGTTGTATTGATTCACGACTTCCATTACCTGCTGTAGCTGGTACACCGAGATACCAAACTTCGAATCGCTGTGCCCGGTTGATATTTTGATGTTTCCACCCGCCATAATGTGCGGGTTTAACCGGATGGAGCAGGGGTAAGAGCTTCTGTATTGTGATCCAAATTTTTTCAGAAACGGAATGTTATCAATGTTTACCACCAACCCAAGTTTTACGGCTTCTTCAATTTCACTGAAGTCGGCACAGTTTGGTGAAAACATAATTTCAGATGGTTCAAATCCGGCTTTTAATGCCAGGTGTGCCTCTTGAATAGACACCACATCAGCCCCTGAACCATTTTTTTTCAGTAACCGGAGAATGGATAGGTTAGATAAGGCTTTAACCGCATACTTGATCCTAACATCGGCATCTGCGAAAGCGGTTTTCAACGTTTTAAGTTGCTGCACAATTTTATCAGCATCATACACATACACCGGTGTGCCAAACTGCTCGGCAATATCAAGGGCTTTTACGTTTTGAATAAAGTACGAACCTTCTCTGAGTTCCATGTTTCGTGGTCATTAAAACTCAAATATACTCCCCTATTCCGGTTCATGGATTTGGATTGCTTATTTTTGAGGAATGAAATTATTCTACCGCGAATACGGACAAGGTAAACAGATGATTATCCTCCATGGGTTAATGGGTTCATCGGATAACTGGCTGCCACAGGCAAAGATGTTGGGCGAACACTATCATGTTTGGGTGGTCGATCAGCGCAATCATGGTCAATCACCGCACAGCAACGAATTCAACTATACCGTATTAAGCGAAGATATTCTCAACTTTATTCAGGAGCACAACATTGATAATCCGGTAATCATCGGCCATTCCATGGGTGGAAAGGCGGCCATGAATTTTGCGCTGGCACATCCGGATAAACTGGATAAACTGATCGTGGTTGACATTGCACCAAAGGCATATGATGTTCGGCACGATCATATTGTTGAAGGGTTGAAAGCCGTACCCATCGATTCAGTTCAATCGCGGCAGGAAGCAAACGATGCGTTAGCTCCGCATATTTCAAGTGAGGCCGTACGACAGTTCTTATTGAAGAACCTGATGCGCAAATCCGAAGGCGGTTTTGGCTGGCGAATCAACTTACCGGTAATTGATCAAAGCCTGGAAATGATCAGCGGTGGCTTGGTGACTGAAGGAGTGTTCGAAAAGAAGACGATGTTTATTCGTGGCAGTAAGTCGGATTATATTTTGGATGAAGATCGGGAGGCGATCAAGAAAATATTCCCTAACGCCACATTGGTAACCATGGAAACCGGGCATTGGGTACAGGCCGAGAAGCCCGAAGAATTTGTTCAGGTTGTTTTATCTTTTCTGAATGCCGGGTAAAGGAACACTTTATTTAATACCCACAACCATTGCGGATGATACGGCCGGTCAGGTAATTCCTGCACACGTTACCGACACCATTCAACACATCCGGCATTTTTTAGCCGAAGATGTGCGCACTGCCCGAAGATACCTGAGTAGTTTGAAGATATTTCCTTCGATTGAAGACCTTCAATTTTCAGTGCTCAATAAACATACGAGCGAGACCGAGTTTGCTGAGATGCTTTCGCCTCTCGGTAATGGTAACGATGTGGGCGTACTTTCCGAATCGGGTTGCCCGGGAGTGGCTGACCCTGGTGCATTGGCGGTTGCGTATGCGCATCAACAAGGAATTCGTGTGGTGCCATTGGTTGGGCCGTCTTCTCTTTTGCTTGCATTGATGGCTTCAGGATTAAACGGACAACAGTTCGCGTTTCACGGATATCTTCCTGTTGATGCGGCAGAATGTCGTAAAACCATAAGGGCATTGGAACAGGAATCTCGACAAAAAAACCAAACACAGGTTTTCATTGAAACCCCCTATCGTAACAATGCCTTGTTTTCAGCTTTGTTAAAAACACTGCAAGATGAAACGCGACTTTGTGTGGCCATTGATGTAACGGGTAAGAAAGAATCTATTCAAACCATGCCCGTTAAGCATTGGAAAAAGGCTTCTGAGTCCTGGCCTAAACTGCCTGCTGTGTTTCTGTTTCTGGCCTGAAAATACCGTTTTTGGTTTTACCGGCATTCGGCTAAATTTGCCGACTTAAATCATGCACTAAATCCCTAATCAAAGAAAATATGCCGTATCTATTCACCTCAGAGTCTGTTTCTGAGGGCCACCCCGACAAAGTAGCTGACCAGATTTCTGATGCCCTTATTGATTACTTTTTAGCATACGATGCCAACTCGAAAGTTGCCTGCGAAACGTTGGTAACTACAGGTCAGGTGGTACTTGCCGGTGAAGTGAAGTCGGAGGCTTACCTGGATGTTCAGGACATTGCCCGTGAAGTTATTCGCAAGATCGGCTACACCAAAAGCGAGTACATGTTCGAAGCCAATTCATGCGGTATTCTTTCGGCTATTCACGAACAATCACCCGATATTAATCAAGGCGTTGAGCGTAAAAAGAAAGAAGAGCAAGGTGCTGGTGATCAAGGTATGATGTTCGGCTACGCTACTAACGAAACGGACAATTACATGCCGCTTCCATTGGAGATTGCACATTCCCTGTTACGTGAACTGGCTGCTATCCGCAGAGAAGGAAAACAGATGACCTACTTGCGTCCAGATTCAAAATCGCAGGTAACGATTGAATACGATGACAACAACCAGCCGGTACGCATTGATGCCATTGTGGTTTCCACTCAGCACGATGATTTCGATAAGGATGGTCCGATGTTGAAGAAGATCAAGGAAGATGTAATCAACATTTTGGTACCACGCGTAATGAAGAAATTACCGAAGCGTGTCCATAAGCTCTTCAACAGTGAGATTAAATACTTCATTAACCCTACGGGTAAGTTCGTGATCGGTGGCCCGCATGGCGATACGGGACTAACCGGAAGAAAAATTATTGTAGATACCTACGGAGGCAAAGGTGCACATGGTGGAGGCGCATTCTCAGGAAAAGATCCTTCCAAAGTGGACCGGTCAGCAGCTTACGCTACCCGACACATTGCCAAGAACCTGGTAGCAGCCGGTGTATGCGATGAAGTATTGGTACAAGTCGCGTATGCTATTGGCGTTGCGAAACCAGTTGGATTGTACGTAAATACATACGGTACCAGCAAGGTGAATGTAAGCGATGGAGAAATTGCAAAACGCGTGGAAAAGATTTTTGATATGCGTCCATATTTTATTGAGCAACGCTTTAAGTTGCGCACGCCTATTTATGCTGAAACTGCAGCATACGGACATATGGGTAGGGAAACAAAAGTGGTAGAGAAAGTTTTCAACAAAGGAAGAAAAACGGAAAAGCGCGTAAAGGTAGAATTGTTTCCTTGGGAAAAGCTGGACTATGTGGAACAGGTAAAGAAGGTATTTAAGTTAGCCTGATTGCTATAACGCATCTAAAACAAAATCGCCCCTCAGAATAACCAAGGGGCGATTTTTTTTGAATCTAAATAAAAGAATTACGCTCTTCCGTTGTTCACTTTAGTTTTAAACTTCTTCAATTGATTTTTCAGTGCTTCCGTTGCCTGATCGGTAGCGGCCTCGAATGAGCGCGCCTTTTCTGTGGCAAAGAGTTGATTCCCCGGAAGGTTGAGCTTGATTTCTACGGTTTTGTTTTCAACACCTTCGTTGTTCAGCCTGAGGAAAACCTCACCATCCACCATTCGGTCAAAGAATGTTTCGAGCTTGTCAACTTTCTTTTGAATAAAATCAACAAGCTTGCGGTCGGCATCAAAGTGGATGGATTGCACTTTCAGTTTCATAAAAAATTAATTTAAAGGTTAAACATCAATTCTGGTTTCCACCAGCACAAAACACGTAGTAATCACTTCATAGGCATAAATTTTTAAGCTTTCGGATGGGCCTGATCATAGGCCTTTTTAATTTTTTCCATGGAGTTGTGTGTATACACCTGCGTAGCGGCCAAACTGCTGTGGCCAAGCAAGTCTTTTACGGCATTGATCTCCGCACCTTTGTTTAACAGGTGTGTCGCGTACGTGTGTCGCAAAACATGCGGACTTTTCTTTTCGGTATTGGTATTTTCCTTCAGGTAACGCTTCACAATTCTATACACCATCATCGGGTAACACGGATCACCAGGATCCGTAACAAAAACATACCCATGACTTTTCATATCCACTTCCTTGTTCCGAATCTTGAGATAGTTCTTATAGATAGAAACGATACTTTTGGGAAAAGGGATTAGTCTTTCTTTGTTTCTTTTTCCTAAAACTTTAATGGTATTATGGGTTGCATCTACCTGAACTTCTTTTAGCGTGATCAGTTCTGACAAACGAATGCCGGTAGAGTAAAACAATTCCAGAATAAGTCTATCGCGCCAGCCGTCAAGCGTATCTTCAAACTCAACCGCATTCAGCAGGTTTATCATTTCTGCCTCCTTCACAAAGGAGGGTAGGCGTTTTTGTATTTTCAGCACCCGTATTTTGGTCATCGGATTTTTTTTGATGACCTCCTGACGCATCAGAAACTTATAGAAGGTTTTCAGGCTGGCAATTTTTCGGTTTACGGAAGTTGCTTTAATTCCGCTATCAACTAGCTGAATAATCCAGGAACGTACAATGCCATAGTCGGCAGTTTCGGGTGAATGATCCGGGAACACTTCCTGAATAAATGCTTGAAACTGGTCCAGGTCGTTTTGGTAGGCCGTGAGCGTATGTTTGCTCACGCGTTTTTCGTATTGGAGGTATTTTAAAAACGTTTCAACCATGCAGTACTACACCAGTCCGTCAAGTAGTACCAATGTAAAAAAATAATCCCCAAGGAGAAAGCCTCCGTGGGGATTAAGAAGATATTCTATACCGCAAAGCTGCTAGGCTGTACGGCAGTATTAATTCGATGTTTATTAAGCAGTCTCCTGGCCTTTCATGCGCTCGCGGTAAGCGGCACGAATAATTTCGTTTCTACGTCTTACAGAAGGCTTTTCAAAAGATGTTCTGGAGCGTAATTCCTTCAAAACACCCGTTTTTTCAAACTTCTTTTTGAAGCGCTTCAGGGCCTTGTCAATTGATTCGTTCTCTTTAATGTTTACTACTAGCATGTTATTCTAAATTGGGCTGCAAATATAGCAAATAAGGTATCAAATATGCAAAATCACTTCAAAATAGCCCTTGAAATCACTAGTTTCTGGATTTCCGAGGTGCCTTCTCCGATGGTGCAAAGCTTGGCATCCCGGTAATACTTTTCGGCCGGGAAATCCTTGGTGTAGCCGTAGCCGCCAAAAATCTGTACGCCTTCATTGGCTATTTCAACGGCAATTTCGGAGGCATACAACTTGGCCATAGCCGATTCTTTGTTCACGTTCAGCCCTTTGTTTTTCATATCGGCCGCCCGGTAGGTTAACAGTTTTGCTGCTTCTACCTTGGTTGCCATATCGGCAAGCTTAAAGGCAATGCCTTGAAATGTAGAGATTGGCTTGTTGAACTGATGTCTTTCTTTGGAGTATTGCAGGGCGGCTTCAAAGGCACCTTGCGCAATACCTAAGCTGAGTGCGGCAATGGATATTCTTCCACCATCCAATACCTTCATAGCCTGTATAAATCCTTCTCCCTCCTGCCCCAGCATTTGCGATTTATGGATACGACAATCGGAGAAAATCAATTCAGCGGTTTCTGAGGCTCGCATACCTAGCTTGTTTTCTTTTTTTCCTGCCGAGAATCCCGGAGTTCCTTTTTCGATAACAAAAGCTGTCATGCCTCGTGAGTCACCAACCTCACCAGTACGCACTATTACCACAGCTACATTTCCAGATTTACCATGCGTAATGAAGTTCTTAGCACCATTGATCACGTAATAGTCACCATCCTTTACAGCAACGGTGCGCATGTTCCCTGCATCGGAGCCCGTATTAGGCTCGGTTAAGCCCCACGCGCCAATCCATTCTGCTGTGGCTAGTTTGGGTAAGTATTTTTGCTTTTGTTCCTCGGTTCCGAATTGAAGAATATGGTTCGTGCAGAGGGAATTGTGCGCAGCCATCGAGAGTCCGATTGATCCATCAATCTTCGATAACTCAGCAATTGCTGTAACATATTCAAGGTAACCAAAACCTGCACCGCCATATTGCTCGGGAACCAAAACACCCATCAAACCGAGCGATCCCATCTTTTTGAACATTTCGATCGGGAATTCCTGCGATTCATCCCAATCCATCATGAAGGGCTTGATCTCGCGGCTACCAAAATCGCGCACCATTTGGGCGATCATTTGTTGATTTTCACTTTCTGTAAAAGAAATGCTTAGGCTATCTGTCATTACTTCCATTAATTCTGTTTTTAAAATTTTAGGGACACGAAGGTACACATTTAACGGAAGAACCAAACGAATGTTAGTTTGTTGGTTTAAATCTTTGCGAACCCCCTCGAAAACCCATTAAAAGCTTTAGTTTTGGGGTCTTTTTTAACCCTAAACCATGAAAATTGCAGTAATTGGAACAGGATACGTAGGTTTGGTAAGCGGAACATGTTTTGCAGAAACCGGCAATACTGTAACCTGTGTCGACATTGACAGCGAAAAAGTCAAAACCCTCAGAAGCGGCAAAGTCACAATTTACGAACCCGGTCTTGAAACGCTTTTCGAGCGAAACGTAAAGGAGAATCGATTATTCTTCACCACTAGTTTACAGGAAGGTATTAAAGATGCGCAGGTAATTATGCTGGCGCTGCCTACACCGCCAGGTGCTGATGGTTCAGCAGATTTGCAATATGTGTTGAAAGTGGCCGGTGATCTAGGACCGATGCTGGAGAACTATACAGTTATAGTTAACAAGAGTACAGTGCCGGTAGGTACAGCAGAACTGGTTCGTAAAAAAGTTGCTGAAGGAGCTAAGGTTGAATTCGATGTGGTTTCCAATCCGGAATTTTTGCGCGAAGGTTTGGCGGTTGAAGATTTTATGAAACCGGAGCGTGTGGTTATTGGAACACGTTCACCACGTGCCCGAAAAATTATGGAAACACTTTACGCACCATATGTAATGCAGGGCAACCCGGTTATTGTGATGGATGAGCCTTCGGCAGAACTTACCAAGTATGCAGCGAATGCGTTTTTGGCTACCAAGATTACCTTCATGAATGAGATCGCCAATTTGTGTGAGCGACTTGGTGCGGATGTCGATTTAGTACGTAAAGGTGTGGGCACTGATAGCCGCATTGGTAAACGATTCTTATTTGCCGGAATTGGCTATGGCGGAAGTTGCTTCCCGAAAGATGTTCAGGCCCTGTCACAGTCGGCTCAACAAGTGAAGTACGATTTCAAAATTTTAGATGCGGTGATGGCAGTGAATGAGAATCAAAAAACAAAAATGATTCACCGCATGAAGGAACATTTCAAAGATGGTTTGAAAGGTAAACGCATTGCCGTGTGGGGTCTTTCGTTCAAGCCTCAAACCGATGACATTCGTGAAGCACCTGCGTTGTTGAATATTGAACTGTTGTTAAAAGAAGGAGCTGAGGTTCATGTGCATGATCCCGAAGCCATGGAAAATGTGAAGAAGGTTTTGGGTGATAAAATCCATTACCACACCAATCCCTATGATGCCTTGAATAAGGCTGATGCCTTATTGATCGCTACCGAATGGCCGGAGTATCGCACACCCGACTTTGACCGTGTAAAGTCATTGATGAATAATAAGGCTATTTTTGATGGCCGGAATATATACGACACCTCAAATATTCGTGAACTTGGGTTCACTTACTATAGCGTAGGCCGTGAAATCGTAAAAAACTAGTACGGTGAACGACAAAAAAAACATCCTCATCACAGGTGGTGCCGGTTTCATTGGCTCGCATGTGGTCCAACTTTTTGTAAACAAGTACCCGCAATACCGAATTCTGAACCTGGATAGCCTGACTTATGCCGGTAACCTGGAAAACCTGCGGGAAATTGAAAATCATCCGAATTATAAATTCATCAAGGGTGATATCCTCGACATCGAACTGCTGAATTCGATTTTCAAGGAATATCCTATACAAGGTGTGATCCATCTTGCGGCCGAATCGCATGTGGATCGTTCCATCCACAATCCGGATGAGTTTGCCATGACCAACATTATTGGCACCATTCGTTTGTTGAAGGCAGCACACTCGGCATGGCATGGTCAGATGAATGGAAAGATGTTTTACCACATCTCAACCGATGAAGTGTATGGTTCAATAGCCGATGGTTATTTCACAGAGGAAACTCCGATTGATCCGCGCTCACCTTACTCCGCATCAAAAGCAAGCAGTGACCATTTTGTTCAGGCATTCGGTAATAGTTACGGACTTCCCACCATTATCAGCAGATGCTCCAACAATTATGGCCCCTATCAGTTTCCTGAGAAACTGATTCCACTTATGATCAACAATATGGTGAACAGCAAACCTTTGCCGGTGTACGGAAAAGGCGAAAACATCCGCGATTGGTTGTTTGTGGAAGATCATGCAAAAGCTATTGATGCCATTTTTCACAAAGGAAAATCGGGTGAAGTGTACAACATTGGTGGCAACAACGAGTGGAAAAACATTGACTTGGTGAAATTGCTTTGTTCCATTGTTGATAGGAAGCTGGAACGTGCGGAAGGAACTTCAGCAAAGCTGATCACATACGTTACCGATCGCCCTGGTCATGATATGCGTTACGCGATTGATGCTTCCAAGATAATCAGTGAAATAGGCTGGCGCCCCGAAACGGATTTCCCGGAAGGATTGGAAAAGACCGTAACCTGGTATCTGTCCAACCAGCAATGGTTGCAGCACGTAACCTCAGGCGAATACCTGAAATATTACGATAAAATGTACGCTAATCGCTGATAATCAATAAATTATGAAAGGAATAATCCTGGCAGGCGGTTCCGGCACGCGACTCCATCCGCTTACCCTTGCGGTAAGCAAGCAATTGATGCCGTTGTACGACAAGCCGATGATTTACTACCCACTTTCGGTATTGATGATGGCGGGCATTAAGGAAATTCTCATCATCTCCACCCCGCATGATTTACCCATGTTCAAAAAATTATTGGGTGATGGTAAACAACTAGGTTGTACATTTTCGTACGCTGAGCAACCCAAACCGGAAGGGCTCGCGCAAGCATTTATTATTGGTGCCGATTTTATTGGTAACGACAGCGTTGCATTGATACTGGGTGATAATATTTTTTACGGAAGTGGTTTCGGTAAGCTCGTTCAGTCGTGTGTTAACCCGGAGGGCGGAATTGTTTTTGCCTATCACGTGCATGATCCTGAACGATATGGGGTTGTTGAATTTGATGCAGAGATGAACGCCATTTCAATCGAAGAAAAACCAAAACAGCCGAAATCGAATTATGCAGTTCCCGGACTTTACTTCTACGACAATGAAGTGGTGAACATCGCCAAAACGATTAAACCGAGTCCACGCGGTGAACTGGAGATTACCGATGTGAACAATACCTATCTGAGAAAAGGCAAATTGAAAGTAGCGGTTATGAATCGTGGTACAGCCTGGTTAGATACGGGTACATTTGATTCTCTCATGCAAGCTTCAACCTTTGTGCAGGTAATAGAACAGCGCCAGGGCTTGAAGGTCGGGTGTATTGAAGAAATTGCCTACCGCATGAAATTTATTAATCGGGAGCAATTGCTGGAGTTGGCCAAACCCCTTGAAAAAAGCGGGTATGGTGAATACCTGAAGAACCTTTCTTAATGCAAATATAATTTCATGGATTTTGCGGGTATTTGCCTTTCCCGTTTAAATCGTATACATTTGCACCGAAATATGATCAACTAGACGAGGGGACGACAAAGTCCCCTCTTTGTTTTAGCGGTTTTATGGAAGTAACGGAACGCATACAAAAGCTGGCAGAGAAGCACCTGAAAAGTGATAGCCAGTTTATTGTTGAAGTGGTTGCTTCCTTGAAGAAAAAGCCGAATAAGTTGATTGTAATTGTTGACGGTGATCAAGGGGTAACCATTGATGATTGTGCTGACTTAAGTCGTGCTCTTTCGGCCGCGCTTGACGAAGCCAACCTGATGCCGGATCCGTATCACCTTGAAGTGTCAACTCCCGGGCTCGACCACCCGCTGAAACTGATTCGCCAATATCATAAGAACAAAGGGCGGCAGGTGAAAGTAAAGACAGCTTCGGGCATTCACCAAGGAAAACTGATGGGGGTGACTGATCAAGCCGTAACGGTTGAAGAAGCGAGCGGCACCGGTAAAAAGAAAGAAGTGAAGGAAGTTGTGATTCCTTTTTCGGAAATAGATAAAACGTTTGTAATGGTATCATTTAAATAATTATGACAACGCACGACACAGCAGCAGGCCTGATAGAATCGTTTGCAGAGTTTGCGAAACAGAAAAACATTGATCGTCCTACGATGATCCGCATCCTGGAAGATGTTTTCAGAAACATGATCCGGAAGAAATATGAAACGGATGACAACTTCGACATTATTATCAATGCCGATAAGGGCGACCTTGAAATCTGGCGTTTCCGCGAAATCGTTGATGACGATTCAGAAGACATCTGGGATCACGACAAGATCAGCCTGACTGATGCACGCAAAATCGAACCCGATTTTGAAGTAGGTGAAGAAGTGGCGGAGCAAATTTACCTGGAAGATTTTGGCCGCAGAGCAGTAACCACTGCACGCCAAACGTTGATTCAGAAAGTAAAAGACCTGGAAAAGGATATTTTATTCCAGAAGTACAAAGAACTGGTGGGCGAAATTATTGCCGGTGAAGTGTACCAGATCTTGAGCAAGGAAGTGCTGTTGATTGATGCAGAAGGAAATGAGATCTCCATTCCGCGTAGCGAGCAAATTCAGAAGGATCGTTATCGCAAAGGAGAAAGCGTACGGGCCATTGTTCACAAAGTGGAGATGGTGAACGGAAACCCAAAAATTATTTTATCGCGTACATCACCGGTTTTCCTTGAGCGTTTGTTCGAGCAGGAAGTACCTGAAGTGTATGATGGCTTGATCACTATTAAAAAAGTAGTTCGTGAGCCGGGTGAGCGTGCCAAGGTTGCCGTTGAATCATACGATGACCGCATCGATCCGGTGGGCGCTTGCGTGGGTATGAAAGGTTCGCGTATTCATGCCATTGTTCGTGAATTGCAGAACGAGAACATTGACGTAATCAACTTTACAGAAAACCTTGAGCTTTATGTGCAGCGTGCATTGAGCCCTGCAAAAATCTCAAGCATTAAAATTGATAAAGACAACGGCCGCATTTCAGTTTACCTGAAACCCGATCAGGTTTCACTGGCAATCGGTAAAGGCGGATTGAACATTAAGTTGGCGAGCCGTTTGGTAGGGTATGAAATTGACGTATTCCGCGAACTGGATGGCCAGGTTGAGGAAGATGTTGACCTGGATGAATTCAGCGATGAAATTGAAAGCTGGGTAATTGATGAACTTAAGCGCATCGGTTTGGATACCGCTAAGAGCGTGTTGAGCTTGTCAAAAGAGGAATTGGTTAGAAGAACCGACTTGGAAGAAGAAACCATTGAAGATGTTCATGCTATCTTGCGTAAGGAATTTGAATAAGAGTAGCCTGCACATCAAAAAGAAAAACAGTTTAGAGACTAATAGTAACGTATGGCAGAAGAAAAATTGATCAGGTTGAGTCAGGCAGCGAGGAAACTCAATGTGGGGCATCATACCATATTGGATTTCCTGGCGAAGAAGGGGCATGAGGTTGAGAACAACCCCAACGCAAAACTTACACCCGATCAGTTTGCGCTGTTATCAAAGGAGTTTGCTGCTTCAGCTACCGAAAAAATGGAGGCCAGCGGGCTAACCATCGGGGCAAAGCATACCGATAACCTTGTTATTGAGAGCGAAAAGGAAGTTGTCGCCAAGAAAAGCAAGGATGAGGAGGAGAGCATCATGATTAAAAACCTTGGTGCTACTGAAATCAAAACCAAAGAAGAGACCAAGCCTGAAAAAGTTGAACGTGATAAACCGAAACTGGAAGGCATTAAGGTTGTTGGTAAGATTGAGCTGGAGAAAAAGGCAAAGAAAGAAGAGGAGAAAGTAGAGAAAGCTGAGGAAGAGAAGCCTGAACCGAAGAAGGAAGAAAAGGTTGTTGAAAAGCCGGAGCAGGAGGTAATCAAGGCACGTGCAGATAAGTTGAAAGGCTTGAAGGTTGTCGATCGGATTGAACTTCCGGTAGAGAAAGAAAAGAAGAAGGATCAACCCGTTGCTTCATCGGATATTGGTGATGATAAAAAAGGCAAGCGTCCGCGCAAGCGCATCATCACCCAAGATAACAAAGGCCAACGCGGCAAGCCTATGCAGCCGCGTGTGCAAAAGGAAGAACCTTCCGAGAAGGAAATCCAGGATCAGATTCGCGCTACGCTGGCCAAGTTAAGCGGTGGCCATAAGAAGGGTAGCGGTGCAAAATACAGACGCGAAAAACGTCAGGCAGTTTCAGAAGCGCAGGAGCAACAAATGCTTCAGGAACAGGAAGCATCAAAAACGTTAAAGGTTACTGAGTTTATTTCAGCCAACGACTTGGCTTCGTTAATGAACGTTTCGGTTAACGATGTAATCTCTACGTGTCTGAGCCTGGGTATGTTCGTTTCCATTAACCAGCGCCTGGATGCAGAAGCCATCACGGTAATTGCTGATGAATTTGGTTACGATGTTCAATTCACAACCACCGAAGAAGAAACAGAGGTTGAAGAAGTTCAGGATACGGAAGAAGACCTGTTGCCCCGTGCACCTATTGTAACCATCATGGGTCACGTTGACCACGGTAAAACTTCGTTGCTGGATTACATCCGCAAAACAAAAGTTACGGCATCAGAAGCCGGGGGAATTACCCAGCACATTGGTGCCTACGATGTAACCACCAAAGGCGGTAACAAAATTGCGTTCCTTGATACACCCGGTCACGAAGCCTTTACGGCCATGCGTGCACGTGGTGCCAAGCTTACGGATATTGCTATTATTGTGGTGGCAGCCGATGATGATGTGATGCCACAAACCAAAGAAGCGATTAATCACGCGCAGGTTGCCGGTGTACCGATTGTAATTGCGATTAACAAAATTGATAAGCCCACGGCCAACCCCGAAAAGGTTAAAGAATCGTTGGCCAAGATTAATATTTTGGTTGAGGATTGGGGTGGAAAGTATCAGTGCCAGGCAATCTCTGCCAAGTCGGGGCAAGGCATTGATGAACTGTTGGAAAAAGTACTGCTCGAAGCTGAGATGCTTAATTTGAAAGCGAATCCGGATCGATCAGCAACCGGATCAATCATTGAAGCTTCGTTGGATAAAGGTCGTGGATATGTGGCTACCGTAATGGTGCAAACCGGTACGTTGCACATTGGCGATGTGATGCTGGCAGGTGCTCACTACGGTCGCGTGAAGGCGATGTTTGATGCAACCGGTGGAAAAATTAAGGAAGCCGGTCCATCAACTCCGGTACAGGTTCTCGGCTTGGATGGTGCGCCACAAGCGGGTGAGAAATTCTCGGTGATGGAGAGCGACCGTGAAGCACGCGAACTGGCTTCGAAGCGCGGACAGATTTTGCGCGAGCAGAGCATCCGTACGAAGAAGCACATTACACTTGATGAAATCGGTAGACGTTTGGCGATCGGTAACTTCAAGCAACTGAACGTGATTGTAAAAGGTGACGTGGATGGTTCGGTTGAAGCCTTGTCGGATTCGTTATTGAAACTTTCTACCAAGGAAATTCAGGTGGCCATCATCCACCGCGGTGTAGGTCAGATTTCCGAATCGGATGTATTGCTGGCGTCAGCTTCCGATGCGGTTATCGTAGGCTTCCAGGTTCGTCCTTCTTCTTCTGCCCGCAGGGTAGCGGAGAACGAAGAAATTGAAATTCGTTTATACTCCATCATCTACGATGCGATAAACGATGTGAAGGCCGCCATGGAAGGTATGTTGGCGCCCGAGCAACAAGAAGTTATTGTGGGTAATGCCGAAGTGCGCGATGTATTCAAGATCACCAAGGTGGGCACCGTGGCCGGCTGTATGGTTACGGATGGATACATCAAACGCAACAACCCGATACGCCTGATCCGCGATGGTATTGTGGTGTATGCCGGTAAACTGAACTCACTGAAACGCTTTAAAGATGATGTGGGTGAAGTGAAGTCTGGTTACGACTGCGGTATGGGCATTGAAAGCTTTAACGACATCCAGGTAGGTGATGTAATTGAAAGCTACGAAATGCGCGAAGTGAAACGTACGTTGTCGTAAAGCAACGAAATCAAATAAAATGAAAAAACCCGGTGATGAGCCCGGTTTTTTTATGCTTGCTGTTCCTGGAATGCTCACGGATGCCTGTAAAATGTCTTGCTTACAATCTTCCAGCCTTCGTTGAATTTATACAGCGATAAAAAATCAGTAAATATCAATTTACCTCCGCGGTGTGATTCCAGTTTAACGGTGGCCGCATTCCCCACCACTTCAACCGCCAGAAACTTTCCCTCGGTACGGTTGGCCGGAGGCGCAGGATTTTCCTGTCTTCTTTTTTCAATGGCGGCTATCCAATCACCAATGGGCAACGGTTTGATATCATTGTCCATTAGGCGAAGCATATTGAAGCTTGAATGAAATCCATTTTTGATATCCTGAATTGGGCCGTTGTTTTGAATGCCTTCAATGTATGCGGAGGTTACTACTTGTTTTACCTGATCAGCATCGGTTTGTGCAAAACAAAGTGTGGTTGCGACAAACGTCAGAAGAAAGAGAATGGCTTTCATGCTTATTTAGTTAGAATTGGTTTGCGTGATTATTTTAATACCCTTTCTCCTGCATTTTTTTCATCACCTTCCCTGCAATTACCTGCCCCCATTGTTGCCCGGCCTGCATAGACTCCTGTGTAATAACGGGTGTTTTCTGCGCAAGTTTCTTTCCTACCGAGCTTTCATAAAATTTTACGATTTCTTTAAGGTCTGCCTCTGATAAATGAGCCTTATATACCGGAACCATTACCGTTACCAAATCATCGATGGAGGTCTTCAACATTTCATTTTCCATTTCTTTCCAAAATTCTTCCGGCACTTGTGAATTCATGTTTTTGAAATTCGACATCATGGAAGTTATGGCAGTTTTAAACGCCTCTGCTGATCCGCTTGCTTCAAAATATTTTTTTAAAGCCGTGGTGTAGCTGTCTTGTGAATAGGAAATGAAAACCACAAGCAGCAATAATGCTGTGCTCAATAATTTTTTCATAGGATTAGCTGTAATTAAAATTGTACTTCCGGGGCACGTTCAGCACCTTCGGTCGCTTCGAAATATCCTTTACGTTCAAAGCCAAAAATACTGGCCACAACAACACCTGGGAATTTGCGTATGGTAGCATTATATTCATTAACAAGGTCATTAAATCTTTTCCGTTCAACAGCAATTCGGTTTTCGGTTCCTTCCAACTGCGCTTGAAGGTCAAGAAAATTCTGATTAGCCTTTAACTCGGGGTAGCGTTCAACAGTTACCAACAATCGTGAAAGAGCGGAGCTAAGACCATCCTGGGCTTGTTGAAATTGAGCTAGTTTATCTGGAGTTAGATTTGTGGGGTCTATTTTCACACTTGTAGCTGATGCGCGTGCTTCGATTACCCGGGTAAGCGTTTCTTGTTCGAAATTCGCATAGCCTTTTACCGTATTCACAAGATTAGGGATAAGATCCATTCTGCGTTGATATTGACTTTCAACATTGGCCCATTGGCCATTTGCAGCTTCATCCTTACTTACGAGACCATTGTACGAACCGAAAATCCAAATCGCCAGAATAGCGAGAACGCCAATTGTTATCCATTTTCCCATAATCTTTTTTCTTTAAAATTACCGTTAAACTTTAAGAAGACAAATTAGTTTCTACTGGTAGCTATGCAACTTTTTACAATAGTAGGATGTGTGTTGCTCCTTGGTCTTGCTGGGTGCAAAATCGACCGCGAAACGGCTATCGACCGGTCGCGCTTTACGTTTAACATAACGCCCGATTCTCACCTGTTTTTCAAGAATGTACGTCAGTTGTACTATGATGTTGAAGACCTGCCGGAAGCAAAATGGCGTGTTTACCGGTTTTCCGACCGACACATTAAATCACCGGCCATTCACCCGACCATTGTTATCGATTGGGCAAAGGAGGAAAGTTATCTGTTGCTGGAAAGTGACGAACAACTGGCCAACGAATCTATATTTCAGGTTTATGAATATGATCCTCAAACCGGAAGAAAATATGCCTATCAACTGGCTGAACGCGGAAAGGAAAACATGCTTGAATTTGCCACCAAACTCTATGAAGGCATTATGGCAGGACATGCGTTTACGGTGCTCGTGAACGGGAAAGAAGAATCGATTCTTCTGGATGAAGAAGATCGTGAAAACTTCAGAATAGTAATGGCTGATTACTACCGGCTGATTCGTGTCATCCGGTAATCGTTATTGCGCTGCTCCTTCGGCCATCTTTTCTGCGCTATCCGCAATACGTAACTGTTCGATGAAATCATCAATTTCTCCGTTCATGATAGCGGGTAAATTGTGTTGCGTATAGCCAATACGATGATCCGTTACCCGGCTTTGCGGATAGTTATACGTCCTGATTTTTTCAGAACGATCGCCACTGCGCACCAGCGTTTTGCGAGCAGCACCTATCTCGCTTTGCTGCTTCTGTACTTCCATTTCGTACAGCTTCGCTTTCAACATTTGAAAGGCGCGTTCGCGGTTTCCGTGTTGTGAGCGTTCTACCTGGCAGGTGATCACAATGCCGGTGGGCTTGTGCGTCATCTGCACTTTGGTTTCTACTTTGTTTACATTTTGTCCGCCCGCACCACTTGAACGTGCCGTTTGTACTTCAATATCAGCCGGGTTGATTTCAATACTTACATCTTCCACTTCAGGCAGCACCACAACCGATGCGGCAGAAGTATGTACACGCCCTTGTTGTTCAGTTGCAGGTACCCGCTGCACGCGGTGCACACCCGACTCAAACTTCATTTTGCCGTAAGCGCCATCGCCACTTACACTGCAAATAATTTCTTTATATCCGCCTGCAGTGCCTTCGGTAAAATCAACGGTTGTCATTTTCAGCCCAACCCGGTCGCAGTAACGTTGGTACATGCGCCACAAGTCACCGGCAAACAGCGAAGCTTCATCACCACCGGTGCCGGCCCGTATTTCTACGATGCAGCTTTTATCGTCATTGGGATCTTTCGGAATGAGCAATTCCTTCAGTTCATTTTCCAGCGACTCAATCTTTGGCTCAAGTTCATCGATTTCCATCTTGGCCAGTTCGCGCATCTCGGCATCTTTCTCTTTTTGCAGCACTTCCTTGGCATGCTTATACTGACTTTGGGCAAGCTGAAAGCTATTGTATTTGCTCACAATCTTTTCCAGATCGCCATACTCCTTGCTGAGTTGTGAATACTTTTTGGGGTTACTAACCGTGTCGGGCTGAACCAGTAACTGGCCAATTTCCTCAAAACGGTGCTTTATTTCCTCTAATTTCTCAATCATACCTGTAAAACGGGCGTAAAGTTAGCAAAAGGGATCATTCGTAAGATTTACTGATCCGCATTACCTTTGGGTATGCGATTACTGTATGTTATTCTCATTTTTATTTTGATCGGTTGTGGCGGCTCGCTGAGTGAAGAACAGCGCAAGCAGATGAAAGAGGCCCGCGAACTGAAGAGCATTAAAAAAGTATCGGAAGCCGAAATTACAGAACTGGCCTTCGCGCAGGGAAGAGACCTGATGAAATTGATTGTACAGTCTCCAAAGGCTGTCGATTCGCTGGAAGCTGCGCACCAGGTACGCATCTCATGGCTGACGCCCGGATCATCCGGAGGAACAGAAGTTGAAAGGCAGCTTATTGATGCCTACCTCAACAGCATTCTTTCAGGTACACCGGTAAGCGATAATGTTCAACGTTTGGGAGAAGATTCGCTGCTCTATTCCAAACCGGTAACCCGCGAACTGCCCGATGGTACTGTCGCAGTGGATGGCACCTGGAACATTAGCCTATCACGCAAGCAACTTGTGCTCAGCATCGAAAAATAATCAATCGATTTTTTTGAAGGTTTGATCGTTGAAATAGTCTTTGCGAATTAATTCCAATAATTTTTTTGGCGCGGGATCAATGAGGTAATGGGTTTTGCCATCAACTTCAGTTTCTGCTACTGGAATATCCCGCGAAAGCACATCTTTAAAAATTCCGCCCTTGTATTCGGAAGTTGCTTCCGGCATGGCCATGTAATGGATGTCGCCATTTTTTTCCTGCTTCACTATGCGCAGGTACCAAGCCACATCATCGCGTATGTTTATGAAGTAATACCCTTTGTAGTATTTCAACACCAGGCTGTCACTCAGCGAAGCCACATCGTCTTTTCCAATGCGGTATCCTTTATTGAAAACAATCAGCGTGTCGGTTGCGCCATTTACATCACTCACCAGGTAGCGCCCATGAAGTTTACCCGGAATTTCGGTTAGTGGCTTTACTCCTTTTGGTTGTGGTTCTTTGTAACAGATTTCGGTGCATGAAATCATGAAAAGTAACCCCAGGCTATAATATGGCACGCACCATTTCATTAAGGGAAGTTACAAATAACTTTTATTGATTGGCCAGGTTTTGGGTAGTATCCAACCTCTGGAAGGGAATGTGTGTCTAATCGGCTCAGAAACGCTAAGTTTGTATGGTGAAGGGGCTAAGAATTATTGCTTTTTGTGTGGGCGTGGCTGCTTTGGCCACAGGGTGTACGTTATCCAACGATAACATCACCGTGTTTTCATATTCGTATGAATTTTCACAATCCGATGAAGGGTGGGAGGGAGATTTTGCTGACTATCCGGAAAATGATTCCATTTTTTATGAGCTAAAATTCAAATATGACACGGTGCCGGGTACCAGCGGCAACCGAAAAGGGCTGATGTTAAGTGGAAACAATCACAGCGATGATTTATTCATGTTTGTTCGAAAAAAGCTTAGCGGACTAAAACCGAATACCACCTACCGGGTACTTTTTAATGTGCGTTTAGCATCTAAAGAAAAAACTGGTGCTGTAGGCGCAGGAGGAGCTCCTGGTGAAGGTGTTTTTGTTAAGGCAGGAGTTAGTCGCGTGCAGCCAAAAAAAATGCTGACGGATGGGACCTATCGGATGAATGTCAATATCGGAAGTCAGGCGGAAGCGGGTTCAGATGCATTGGTACTGGGACACATTGGTGTAAATGCAACAACATCTTCGTTTACGGAGATTTACCGAAACAACAATTCTGCATCCTCATTTTTGGTTACCACCGGGCAGAATGGTGAAGTGTGGGTATTCATTGGAACGGATTCAGGTTACGAAGGCATTACCACCGTGTACTATACCAGCATCGATATTTTCTTTAACGAGGCCGAATAATTTTTTTCTTTCGTGCTTTCGGAATTTTTCCGATCTGCGAATCTCCTTTTCGTATCAGTTCGCAAATCCGATAAAGACTTTCTTCAAAATCGGCAGCATCGGCCGGAAGATTTTGCCATAGTGTTTCCTTGTTACCCAACAATTGAACGGAACGCAGAGAAGGAAATTCGCTTCTAATGGTCGTTAAGTGATCCGGATGTAACGCAATCCACACGCCATTGTCACTTTCGTGTTGATCTTTTTTTCTGGTTATCAATACAATTTTTTCTCTTACATAAAAGGCATGACAACCAAACATGGGTTTTATTACAGGTTCAATGGGAAAGAGCCACTCCAAGATAAAATTGAAGGCAATTGGATTTCTTTTATGTTCCGATGTTTTTGTCATGGATAATTTCGAACCTCCGAGCTCTTTTTACGTATCTTTGGTATCCTAAAATCAAACAAAAAATTCGATGAACAAAAAAATCTGGATGACTGCACTTGTTGTAGCCGTCATTTCAAGTGCCGGTTTTGCTCAGGGTGTTGTAGGCAGACTGAAGCAAAAGGCCAACCAGGCAGCTGATCGGGCAATCGACAAAAAGATCAATGAAAAAATTGGTGGAAATCAACCCGCCAATACACCTTCGGGCCCAGGCCAACCGGGTAATTTGCCGGGGGGTGGTAACAACCCTTCAAATACTACGGGAGGAGGACTAGTCGTAACACCTCCGGATGTTCGGGAAAATATAGCGGATGCAGAAAGCGCTTATAAGTCTGCACGTTACAGCGATGCGCGTTACGCCTTGAAGCAGGCCATGCTGGGTGTTGAAATGGAAATTGGGAATAAAGTACTGCAGTCACTTCCGGCAAACGTTTCAGGCTTGTCGAAACAAGCAGATGCCGACCAGGTAACCAGCACCGGGTATGGCTGGGTAGGGTTAACCATTCACCGCGAGTATGCATCAGGCGATAAGCAACTCAACGTTACCATTGCCAACAATTCAGCCTGGATGTCGGCTGTGAATATGTATCTGAGCAACGGAAACTATGCGACAACCGGTGAACAAAACTGGAAGCAGACCAAAGTAAAAGGATATCGGGGTGTGATTGAATATAGTGATGGTTCCGGCTATAAATTAAGCGTGCCCATTGGGCAATCTTCGTTGATTGTATGGGAAGGCATCAATTTCGCCAGCGAGCAAGACATGATGAACGCAGCCACGTCATTTGATATTGACGGCATTAAAAACAAACTGGGAGAAAAGTAAGAACTTGTAAAAGGAGTAAACCGTATGAAAAATATTTTTTTATGCATGATAACCATCGGCCTGTGTGTAACCATGATGGCCGAGGCGCAGGAATTCGATAAGAGTTTGGCCAGTGCAAAGTTGGCATACAATTCAGGAAACCTGGAGGATGCACGTTTCAATCTGGAGAATGCATTGCGCGAAATTGATGCAGCGATTGGTCGTGAAATTTTGAAGGTGCTGCCAACCTCATTGGGAGGACTGAACAGCGACTCAAAAAACGATCAGGTTACCGGTATGTCGGGCGGACTGACCGGGGGCTTATACGTACAACGCAACTATGGCAACCAGGATAAAAGTGCAACTATTGATATTATCAGCGACTCGCCTTTGATGGCAGGTGTGAATGCGATTCTGGCTATGCCCATGATTATGAATTCAGGTGACAGCAATCAGAAGGTGGTGAAAGTGCAGGGCTATAAATCATTGCTTACCCGAGAGGTTGATGAAAACAATCAAACCAGTGGCTATCAACTGCAAACTCCATTTGGAAGTTCATTGCTTACGTTAGATTACAACGGAGCAATTTCGGAAGCTGATTTATTAAAGATTGCCAACACACTTCCATTGGAAAAGATTATTACACTGGCGCAATAATTCACTTAGATTTTAAAACAAAGGGCTGACTCCGATATGGGTCAGCCTTTTTTATTCTCTAACCCAGGTAATTTTTTCAGCCACGGGCTTTCTTCTGCTGGTGCGGGTAGCAGGTTTTGGAATGCCCAGGTGGAAAAAACCGATGATGCGATCATCGTCTGAAAGTCCGAACGCTTTTCTTGATTCAGGAAAGTAGGTGACTCCACCGGTGCTCAAGTAACAACCAACTTCATAAGCCGTTGCCGTGAGATACATGTTTTGCACAGCACAAAAAACAGCACCCGCTTCTTCAATTTCAGGTACAGATTTTTTTTCGTCACGCTTCATGTACACCAGTACGATGTGCGATGATTCCAATGGTTTTGTTAACAGATTGTTGTATCGGTCTTCTTTGAAGGTTCCGTCACGTTCCGTTACTTGCTTATACACTTCCGCCTGTGTGGAAGCGAGCTTTTTTCTGCCTTCACCACTATAAACAATAAACCGCCAGGGCTCAGTGAATTTATGCGTGGGCGCCCAGTTGGCATTCTCTAAAATTTCATGGATGATGCTTTCGTCAATCATGTCGCCCGTGTAGTCTTTCGGGAATATGGATCTTCTGGATCGGAGAAATGTATTTACATCTAGCGGTGTCATAATCAGCAAACTTTATTTTTTATGAAAGTACGCGATTGTACAAAAGCAAAAAAGCCGCCCGGGTATAGGCGGCTTTAGTTATAAACAGATTTTGCTTACAAATTAGTAGGTCTTACTATGGCGTTGGCAATAAACCACACACCATCTCCTTCCACATCGTTATTCACGAAATTGATTGAGTGTGTGTGTACATACGTTCCGCCAGGAAATGTATAGGTATGCCCGTAGGTTGCCGGATCAGCAGAAGCAGGAGAAAGGTCGCCAGCATAAATGTTCAAGGATTCCATAACCCATCCATCATCAAGGATTACGTTTAATGATCCGATGCCTGTAGGCACTCCGTTAATATCCCATGTGGTGGTTTCAACTTCAAGTCTGCCAATCTTCTTTCCGACAGATGTATCATTGCCAGAGGCAGAGGCCCAGATATCATACGAGCGGCCAATTGGACCGGTAACGTTAATGGCCCAGCCCCAGCGAACGTTGGCAATGCCTAAGCCGGGTAAACATTCAGGATTAACATCGCTGCATCCGTCATCAACAAAAACCCAGTTGCCTTTCGCAAAAGCTACTTCACGCCCATCAGCCGGTATGGGGTTATCATCATTCTCCTCATCCTCGCAGCAGCCTAATGTATAGGTCATGTAATAGGCCCAACGCTTGCAACCCGGTATCTGGGTTGTGCCACCAAAGGCAGATTCGCGTCCCACTTCAGCATGCGCAACAACAACCAAATCCTGATCGCAATGAATTTCTTTTTCCTCGAGTTTGCTTAACGGAATAGTGAAGGTATACTGCTTTTTACCACTGGCATTTGCTTTTAACGGAAAGTGTCCGATAACCGGTATACCTGCCGGGTTAACAGGAAGATCCGCGAGACTTTTTCCATACCACAAGTGTAGTTTGCTAAAGCTCTTGGTTGTGAAGTAGGTGATGTACAGATTTTCATCATCGTTGGCGATGGTAATGCTGCCCACATCATCATGACGACCGGCAAATAAGTCGTAAGTAGTTTTGGAACAGGCTTCAATTTCGGAAGGAATTACCTCAGGTCCATTGTTTCCATTGCGTTTACGTTCGGCCTCAGCCTGCATTAACTGCTGGGCAAGCGCCTCTTCATTAACCGGAAACTCAGCATCACGTATCTGACAGGAGAAAATGGAGCCTGCCAACACCAACATCCAAATAAGCTTTTTCATATCAAGCCTTTCAATTTTTACCAAAAGTTTATGAGAGGGCTTTTGGTGGCTATCCCGATAGCCAAATCAAGAGGTAAATCCCCGAACGGCCGTTGGGGTAACAAGATCAAATGTAAGAAATTTGAGTTTTTTTAAGAAATTCAAGAAAACGGCTAAATCACTTCGGAAACTGCGTTTTATCCACTTTTGGAAGCAGTTTTAAGGCGTTTTTGTAGTAAACTTTCTTCAAAACCTCATCGGGTAACCCCAGCCCGTACATCCGCCAAAAGGCGTGGTAACGCTTGTGGTAAGGAAAGTACTCATCGGCAGTTTCCAGTACCCGGAAATAGGTTTCGTATTCTTCGGGTACCCACGAGTCTTTCCCGAACAGAATCCGATCCTGATACTTGATCATGAAGTCGCGTGCCGTGCGCGGCTGTCGCCCTAATTCGGCAATCACCGCGCCTATTTCAACATACATGTTTGGCATGGCTTCCAATAGTTCACTTAATTTTTTCAGATCGTTCGGATACCAACCCATGTGCGCGTTAATGAATTTTGTTTTCGGATGTTTCTTAAACACGTTGTGTTGTTCCCGGATCAACTGTTCCCAGGGAGCAGGATCTGTTTCTGAACGTTGCCGTCTTGGATGTGTTTTTAACTCCAACCACCTTTCATTATTGGCGTCCATCGGATCCCAAAACGATTTTGGATCGGCTGTGTGAATCAATACGGGTATGTTTAATTCACCACATTTTGCCCAGATGGGATCAATGCGCGGATCATCCACGGCAATGCGGTTGCCTTTGCTGTCGCGGTTATTCATTCCCAGGCTTTTATAAATTTTTAAACCCATGGCACCACGCCTCACATCATCTTCCAATTGCTTTACGGTTCGTGCCTGCCAATCGGGTTGATCAATGCTGCTGAAATCAACGTTGGTAAAGAGTACAAATCGCTTGGGGTAAAACCGGTTAATCGTGTCCATGGATCGCTCGAGGTGATCACCACTTCCACGAAATCCGCGACCACTTAAATTAATCATGACGCCCATATTCAACTTATCCATTTCAGCAACCAACTTAGCCAACGTGCCTGGCGAAGTCATGTACGCCTGATGATTATGAATATCAATAAATGGAAATTTTGCGCGCGTAACTCTATTCTCCGGAACCACCAATGTTGAGGGCGGATCGTACGCTTCAAAATCCATTTGGGGTTCCTCCGGTTTGTCTTGGGCATATAGGCTGCTGGACAAAGCGATAAAAGCAACTATTAGGGCAGGAAGTATTTTCATCTCAGGAAAAATTTGAGTGAAAGATACACATGATTATTGCAGTTGTGGTTAAAATTCAGGTTGTCGGAGATACATGGATGTAAGCGGACAAATTATGATAAAAAACAGGGGCGCAGGCAACTGCTGCTTTTTTAACGCTTAAAGTCAAATTTTCATAACTTGGCCTCATTAATCCCATACTATGAGCAGGAATATTTCACCCTTTATATGGATTGGTTTTCTTTTGCTGGCTGTAACGGTGTGTGCACAGGATCAACAACTCGAGAGCGCTAAAAAGAAAATCAAGGCTGGTGATTATAGCGGTGCAAAAACCGAACTGAGTAAATTACTGGATTCGAATGCTAAAAATAAAATGGCTTATCGCTTACGCGGAGAGGCGCGCATGGGGTTGGAGGATTTTTATGGGGCCATTGCCGATTTAACGTTTGCCATTGAACTCGATTCAACTTTTGCCGAAGCGTATTGGTACCGGGGCGAAGCGAAGGCTGTATTGGCCGATGATGAAAGTGCTATTCTGGATTTTAACAAAGCCATTCAGTTTAATCCGAAATACGCAGATGCCTTTACCAGTCGGGGGTTTGCCAAATATAATCTGGAAGATTTGGCCGGTGCATATTTCGATTTTTCAAAAGCACTGGAACTCGGGCCACCGGATGCCGATAAATTTTTTAATCGGGGTGTGGTGAAAGCTGAACTGGGTGAATACATCAGCGCCATAGATGATTACTCCAAAGCCATTGAGTTGGACAAAACCGATGTGAGTTTATTTAACTACCGCGGTGTGGCCTATTACAACATTGGTGATTTCGATAAGGCCATTGCCGATTATGATGCTGCGTTAAAGCTGGAGCAAAAAGATCCGTTGATTTATGAAAATCGAGCCTTGGCAAAAAGTGCCAAAGAAGATTTTAAGGGTGCGCTGGAAGATTACAACAAAGCCATCGAACTCAATGCGGAAGACCCCGAAACATATAACCTTCGGGGGGTGGTTAAGTTTAGCATGGAGGATCAGGATGGTGCCATACAGGATTATACAAAGGCGATTGAACTTGACCCGACCAATCCGGTGTATTACGACAACCGGGCTTTGAGCAGGGCGGAGAAACAAGATTATCAGGGAGCCATTGAAGATTATACCACTTCCATTGAACTCTATCCAACCGATCCGGAAACTTTCTATCAGCGCGGGTTGGTGAAGCTGCAAATGGGCAACAAGTACGATGCTTGCCTCGATTTCAAAACTGCCGATGAGCTTGGTTCAGATGAAGCCAAGGCAGCACTGAAGAAGAATTGTAAGTGATGGAGAGAGATTTTGCACACACCCCACTTATTCCCCCCTTGAGGGGGGAAGCGGGGGGTGTAAAATCTGTGGTCATCATCCTCAACGGCATCTCTCTCAAAAAAAATCATTTCTATTCTAAGATTCTACCGGCCTTACAACACGTGGTACATGTTGATGTGCAGGAAACACGATCAAAAAATGATGCCGTGTTGCTGGCTTCAAAGGCTGTAACGCAATCATATGATGCTATAGTCGCGGCAGGTGGCGATGGCACTTTAAACCAGGTGCTCAACGGTATGTTGCAAGAACATGAGCAGTCTAATCATCTTCCAGTGTTGGGGTTAATTCCGTTGGGCTCCGGTAACGATTTTGCCCGAACCATGGGTGTGCGGAGCGAGATCCGTTCATTAAAAAAACTGTTTATTGATTTTTCTTACCGGCCTGTTGACCTGGGGAAGATTACGTTTATTGAATCAGCCGAAAAGCCACGCTACTTCATCAACATTGCCGATGTGGGCATGGGGCCATATGTGGTTCAGCACTTGTTAACCAGCGACAGGATTTTTGGTTCGTTGGTGGCGTATTATGCTGCCATCATCAAAACGTTCTTTACATACCGACCATTTGCGTTGCACATGAGTACACCGCTGTGGAAATGGTCGGGGGTGATACGTTCAGTTGCCATTGCCAACGGAAAATTTT
Organism: Cyclobacteriaceae bacterium; assembly: GCA_030584025.1. Taxonomy (NCBI): domain Bacteria; kingdom Pseudomonadati; phylum Bacteroidota; class Cytophagia; order Cytophagales; family Cyclobacteriaceae; species Cyclobacteriaceae bacterium. The sequence goes on along the minus strand of CP129487.1, from coordinate 3,625,857 downwards.
TTGGCAACGGCATTGGCATTGCCCCAGACGCAAAACCCGATGATGGTTTATTCTCCTGTTTTATAGCCGGCAAAATTTCGGTGATCGATTTTATTTTACAGAATGGTAGGCTGCGCAAGGGCAAACGAGCCATTCATAAAGAAATTCAGTATCGCGAAACCGATTCGGTTACGTTACGTGCCGATGAAGCACAGCCTATTGAAGCGGATGGTGAGTTGGTAGGTACGTTGCCTGTTACCATTGACGTACTGCGTAAGCGCGTGAAGTTTTTGTGTTAATAAAAAAAGCTGCCTTATTCAGACAGCTTTTTCAACTTCAATTGAAATAGTAAGTTGATTTAATCCTTTGGTGGACCAACATACTTGGCATCACCAAAAGCGAGCATAGGATAACCCACAATGGGCAGAATAATCAGCAGGATAGTCATCACAATATCCTTTCCAAATGATTTTGCCAGTAGGTGAGCTACATAGATCATCACAAAAAAGTTGACAAAAGGAATCAACATCAAAATGATCCACCAAACTGGTTTCCCAACAATCTCCAGTAGCACAATAATATTGTAGATTGGTATGATGGCTGCCCATCCGGGTTTACCAGCCTTGGTAAAGATTTTCCACATGCTGATGATGATCAGCAGTATAATGGCAAAATACACAAAGCCGATTGCACCAAGAATTCCACCGGCTGCACCATTGTCATAAGAATATTCTTCCATAATTATTTTGGGTTTTGGTTTTTTAGGTTCCTAAAGATAATAACCAGATTGTAAAGTAAAATACATGAGGTGTGAAGTTTTTAGAGTAATTTACCCTGAATCAAATGTTATGAACAAGTTGTTCACCCCGGTCTTCCATGAATTAGAAAAGCAACGCGAAGACCTTTTACAATCTGTAAAGCATCTTTCGGAAGAAGCGTTTAACCAGCAGCCTAAACCGGGCAAATGGTCGGTTGCACAAATTCTTACCCACATTCTTACTTCAGAAAAACTTTCATTAGGGTACATGAAAAAGAAAGTGCAGGCCATTGATCAGCTTAAAGACTCCGGTGTGATGGAATCCCTGCGCCTTTGGTTGCTCATTGTATCGCAACGCATTCCAGTAAAATATAAAGCCCCCCGGGTTGTGGTGGAGAACACACCAGAAACGCTAACACTTACTCAACTGACAGAAGAATGGGCCAACCTGCGCAAGGAACTTGCTGCTTTTCTTTCAACGATTAACGACAAGCATGCCAGGCGGGTAATTTATAAACATCCTATGGCAGGCCGGTTTGATGTACGACAAACACTGATCTTTTTCCGGGAGCACATTCACCATCACCGGCCACAGATCGAACGCATCCTTCGTCATCCGGCCAAATAAATTCTTCCTTTGTTCTGGTTTATGTTTTCTATCTTTTCGTCCTAATCAATTTGTATGAAAAAGTTTCCCATACTCGCACTTCTCCTTGGCATGGCTCTTTCAGGCTTTGCGCAACAGCAACTCCTCAAGCCTAATGAATTTTTAGGTTATGAATTAGGTGAACGGTTCACGCGCCATCACCGTGTGGTTGAATATTTTCAGCACGTGGCCAGTGTAGTGCCGAATGTTGAGCTATATAAGTACGGAGAAACCTATGAATACCGGCCCTTGGTTTATGCGGTGGTTACCTCCCCCGAGAATCTAAAAAACCTGGAGCAAATCCGGTTGGATAATTTGCGCAGAACGGGATTGGAATCTGGCACGCCCTCAACCAAAATTCCCATTGTGTGGCTGAGCTATAACGTACACGGCAATGAAGCGAGCTCCATTGAAGCCAGCATGCAAACATTGTATGAACTGGCCAATCCGGCTAACGGCACTTCTGCAAATTGGTTAAAGAATACGGTTGTAATAATCGATCCGTGCATCAACCCTGATGGCCGCGATCGTTATGCCAATTTTTACAACTCGTTTGGCAATCGTCCCGCAAACGCTAGTCCGGATGCGCGTGAGCACCGCGAATACTGGCCGGGCGGAAGAAGCAATCATTACTGGTTTGATCTGAACCGCGATTGGGCCTGGCTTACGCAGATTGAATCGCAACAACGCATTAAAGTGTACAACCAATGGATGCCGCACGTTCATGTGGATTTTCATGAACAAGGCTATAACAACCCGTATTATTTTGCGCCTGCGGCAGAACCGTATCATGAAGTAATCACTCCATGGCAGCGCGAATTCCAAGTGATGATCGGGAAGAATCACGCCAAGTATTTTGATAAACAAGGCTGGTTGTATTTTACCAAAGAAGTGTTCGATTTGTATTACCCCAGCTATGGCGATACGTACCCAACCTATAATGGAGCTATTGGTATGACCTACGAGCAGGCTGGTGGAGGTTTTGCCGGCTTGTCGATTACCACACGCGAAGGCGATCCACTAACATTAAAAGACCGTTGGATGCATCATCACACGACAGGTATGTCGACTGTAGAGATTACGGCCGTCAACGCCCAACGGGTACTCGATGAGTTTGAAAAATATTTCCGGGAGAATAACAATAGCCCTGCATCGCCTTATAAAACATATGTAATTAAAGGCGATAACCAACCCGACAAAATTCAACGCCTAACAAAGTTGATGGATGCACACGGTGTTAAGTACGGGCATCTTTCCGCTGGCAAAAGTACCCGTGGATTTGATTACAGCACACAGACCACACAGGCTGTAAATCTGAGTTCGGATGATATCATCATCAGTGTTTATCAACCAAAGTCGCGGTTTATTACCACGTTGTTTGAGCCGCAATCCAAATTACCGGATTCTGTTACATACGATATTACTGCCTGGAACCTCATGTACGCGTACGGCCTGAAAGGTTTTGCACTCAATGAACGCATCAATGTAGGTAAAACCTATCAACCAAAAGAAGTAGTACAAACACCGGTGAGCGGCAAGCCTTATGCGTATGTGTTTCGTTACCAAAGTCTCAGCGATGTGAAGTTTCTTGGTGCATTGCTTAATAATGATGTAACCGTGCGCGCAGCCATGAAACCGTTTAAAGTGAATGGCGAATCATTTGATGCAGGCTCACTGATTGTTACCCAACGAAATAATGAAAGCATTCCGGATTTTGATCAATTCATTCAATCACTTGCCCGCGAGCACAACCGCAAATGGTTTGCAGCAACCACCGGCTTTGTAGATAGCGGAAAGGATTTCGGATCGGGATATGTGAATTACATCAAGGCTCCTAAAATTGCCGCATTGGTTGGCGACCAAACCTCTTCGTTGTCGGCTGGTGCTACGTGGCACTTCTTTGAGCAGGAGTTACAATACCCGATCACGCAAATCGGAACGGATTATTTCCGATCGGTTGACTTGGGCAATTATGATGTGTTGTTAGTACCGGAAGGCCGTTACCGCATGTTTGATGAGGAGACGATGAAGTCTGTTCAGGAATGGGTTTCCAATGGCGGACGACTTATTCTTGTATCCGGTGCATTAAATGCATTTGCCGATAAAAATGGATTTGCGTTGAAGAAATTTTCTACGGAAGAGGCAAAGAAAGAGGCCGAGAAGAAAGATAAAGAAGACCAGGCCAAAGACGTGTTACTTCCTTACGATGCGGCTGAACGCAACGCCATCTCACAAACTATTTCAGGTGCGATTTACAAAGTAACATTAGATAAAAGTCATCCGCTTGCCTTTGGGTTAGGCGATGCATACTATACACTCAAGACCAATGAACTGTATTATTCATACTTGCAGCAAGGCTGGAACGTGGGTGTCATCAAAGGAAAAGCAAAACCGGTTCAGGGTTTTGCGGGCTACAAAATCAACAAGAAGTTAGACAACAGTTTTGTGTTTGGTGTAGAAGAAAAAGGTCGCGGAACGATTGTCTACTTCGTTGATGATCCGCTGTTCCGCAATTTCTGGGAGAGCGGCAAGATGTTGTTTTCGAATGCAGTGTTTATGGTGGGGCAATAACTACACACCCCCTTGTTCCCCCTCGAGGGGGGAACAAGGGGGTGTTGTTATAGTGCCGCCAATGCAGCATCATAATTTGGTTCCTGGCCAATACTCGGAACCAGTTCGGTGTATTTTACTTTTCCGGTGTGGTCAATGACAATTACAGCACGGGCATGTAGTCCGGCAAACCCACCGTCAACCAACTCCACTCCGTAAGCAGTTGAAAAACCACGATTACGAAAATCGGTTGCGGTCAACACATTATTGATACCTTCTGCGCCACAAAAGCGCTTCATGGCGAAAGGAAGATCTTTAGATACACACAGCACAGCGGTATTATTCAGTGAGGCTGCGCGTTTATTGAATTCACGAACAGAAGTTGCACATACGCCTGTGTCAATGGAAGGAAAAATATTGAGGATAAGATTCTTTCCGGAAAACTGACTTAAGGTTACGTCTTTCATGTCTGATCCGGTTAATACAAAATCAGGAGCCGCAGCGCCAACGGTTGGAAGGTTGCCTGCTGTGTTTACGGTGTGTTCGCCAAGTTTGGTTTGAGCCATAGATTATTAAGTTTTTGTTGAACTAAGAACTGCGATAATAACAATAAATTTTTTTCAAGGTTTGATAATAGCCTTGAATTTGGCGGAATATTTGCTTCGAATGCATAAACCCCCACGTTATGCGCTTAGTACTTGTTTGTTTAATAATTCCTGTGATCATTGCAGGATGTACCAAACACCAATTTATTTCCTTGCAGACCAGTGCTCTCCCAGAGGATAGATATGGTGCATTCTTTCGTGAAAGTGATTCGCTTAAGATAACATATAAATTTTGGGGACACGGGGGCTCTGTTCAGGTTGAAATACTAAATAAACTGGAAAAGCCAGTATTTATTGATTGGAGCAATTCAGCTATTATTTCAAATGGCAGATCACTATCCATGTGGAAAAATCAGTCACGACTTAATGCAGATGCTGATGGATTTCAAATACGATGGTCAGAAGTCTTCTCTTCGGCTAGTTCACAAATTTCTGGAGTGATATCCGGAGATTCAAGAGTAAGTATGGCTCCTCCGCAATCAGTGGTAGTGGCTCCACAATTTAGTTTGAGGCATTCTTTCTTTTCGCTTCCTGATCCGTCACCTGCAAATAAAGTAAAGCAAACAAGCGAAGGTCAGCCAATCCGAGGATTCAAGTATAATTTTGATCGCACAACTACGCCACTTTCATTTCGTATTTATCTGGCTGTAAAATTTTCTGAATCAGGTGACCCTGTTTATTATGATACCGAATTTTGGGTGCAGGAGATTCTTCAAACACAATTGAAACCGGAGGAGTACTATAAAAAAAGACAGAAGCAGTTTTACATCACGGAAATGACCGATGGAGGAAAGGCAGGATTTATTCTTGCTGGCTCAGCAATACTTGTTGGTTACGCAGCTCTTAAAGTTCAGGAGTAATTTTAAAGTACCCGACATGAATAACATATCGGGTACAGGTTTTTGTTCATTAATCGATTCCTTGTCGAATACCCTTTTCAATAGCAGGCACTCCTTTCTTCATCCAGTCGGGCATGGGCGCATCTTTCAGGTAATGATCAAAGAATTGCATCATGCGTTTGGCAAAGTCTGTACGGTGATGGCGTTGGGTTAATCCGTGGCCCTGGCCGTTGTAGTTTAACATCCAGACGGGTTTATCCAATCTTCTCAATGCCATGTAGTATTCAATGCCCTGATACCACGGCACGGCACCATCTGCATCGTTGTGCATCATCAGCAAAGGTGTTTGCACTTTATCAGCAAAGAAGATAGGAGAGTTTTCAATGTAGTGCATGGGTTTTTCCCATAGGGTTCCGCCAATGCGACTTTGTGTTCGCTCATACTGAAACATACGGCTCAGTCCACTTTCCCAACGAATGCCTCCGTATGCACTGATCATGTTTACCACAGGTGCACCAGCTTCGGCAGCACGGAATAAATTCGTGCGTGTAATCATGTAGGCAATCTGGTATCCGCCCCAGCTATGGCCTTGTATGCCGATACGTTTTTCGTCAACAAAACCTTTTGCGATCAGCGAAGTAACGCCTGGCATAATGCAGTTCATGGCACTCTCACCCGGGAAACCGATTTTGTAAACGATATCCGGAACGAAGACGAGGTACCCGTTGCTCGTGTACATGGAATAGTTGATGGAAGAGCGTATCGGAGCAGGCGCAATGTGCTGGTGAATGTTCTGCGAATTTTTTTCATAGAAATACACCATCATCGGGTATTTCTTTTTCGGATCAAAGCCCTCCGGTTTGTAGAGCAAGCCTTCCAACGGAATGTTATCAACGGAAGTCCAGGTAACCGATTCAACGCTTCCCCACAAGTATTTGCTCATTTGCGGATTGGCTGTGGATAGTTTTTTCGGATTGCTGAAGTTGAAGTCGCTTGTCCAAACGTCTGGAAATTCTGTAAAGCTTTGGCGGGTAAATAACATGGCGTTGGCCTGTAGCGCCTTCATGGCGTTGCCATAGCGATAGTCGCCCATAATGAGTTTGGTTAATTTTCCATCTTTCAGGTTCAGTTTATAAAAACCAGATTGTTTTGTGGTTTCATTGAAGGCACCAAGCAGCATTTCCTTTTCAGGATCGATGAAGCGTTCTTCCGGATCAAGTTGGATGTAGCGGAAGGTTGTTTTTTGATCTCTACCAATTTTTGTGAGGTTAACTGGCGCTTTTCGGTTTTCAGGATCAAACGCCCAGATGTCGTATCGATCATATGCTAACAGCAGTGCATCGTTGGCTGTGAAGCCGGCAACGCCATAACTGTAGGGGTAGTAGGGATGATCATCTTCTTCATCCGCAAATTTTACCTTTAAGCCTTCATTCAGCTTAACAATTTTTTTGTTAGCAACAGAATAACTGAAAAAGGCCGTATCCGGATTGCTGAACCACACCACGTAATTGGCTTTGGGTGAAAGTCGTGCGTTGCCTTTTATTTTTTGCTGAATGGACTGAACAGAACCATCGCGTAGATTTACCAGTTGAAGGTCTTTATACACATCCGTATCCCACGTGCGCATAACCAGATAAGGCGTTTCGTTTTCAGCAAGGGCTAGTGAAGCATTTCCTTCGTCACCCAATTCCAGTGATGGCATGTTTTCATTGGCCAACTGAACGATACGATTATCATTCAGATGAATGACAGAAACGTATGATCTTCTTTTGTCGGCATTTAACCTGCTGTTTTGTTGCGGATAGATGTAATCATCTTTCCAGGTCCACACTTCCACATTTACAATTTCTTCTGCGAGCAGGGTAGTATCCTGCACCACCGGCTTGGGTGATGTGCCGAAATACAATTTTGATCCATCTTTTGAGAAAGAAGGTGTGTAGTTTTCATTCACGATCCAATCGGCAGGAATGCCCGTTGATTTTTCAGTCGCCAATACACGAGCAACCGACTCACCTTTTTTCCAATGGTAGAGTTGGTAGTAACGAATAAGTGCTTTGGTAGTATCGGCATCTACCAAAAAAGCAGCTTGCGTTCCGTCTTCGTTAACGGATAGGCCTTTTACTTTGTATTTGCTCTTTCCCTCAAACAGCGTGTTGAGTTGGTTTGATTGTAAATCGTACCAGTATACGCCCGGCTTCAACGTGCTATCGTTACCTGTACTATAGAACAATAATCCCTGCCCGAATTTGGCTAAGGTATATTCTTTGACATACCCGAATTGCGATTCCTGATTGTTGGCCAGGTTGCGCAGTACAAGGGTGTAGCCATTATCATCCGTATTCTTTTTAACCTTTTTTGGTTTGGCCGCTTTCTTTGCGGTATCGGGTTTTGGTGGCTTTGGCGCTTCCAGTTGGTAGGCCAACCAGCCACCTGCTTTCTCTGGAATCTTGTATGACTTTACCTCCGCAATTTTTTCTGTCTTCCGGTTGGTGAACGAGTAGATGCCTAGTGAATCGTTAGGCAACTCATCTTTTTTCTTTTTCTGCCTGCGTAAATCCTTGACCAATTCTTTTTGAGGTGTGATTTTGAAGATCGCATATCGGCTATCCCACGTAAGTGAAATGTTTGCTGCGCGATGAATGGAATCCTGTGCCAGCGTCTTCAAGTTATGAAACACTACTTTGCCATCGCCATCCTGTGGGTTGATGGTGTATGCGGCATATGTACCATCGTTGGTTAATGCCCGGTAGGTGATTTCTTTCCAACCGTTATACACATCGTGTGTCAACGGCTTTTTTTGTATGGGGGCTTGTTTGGATTTTGATTTTTGAGCCTCGGCCGGAAGCGTGAATACCAGACAAAGAATCAGGGCAGCGTAGAGGTGTTTCATAGGTTTTGGATTATGTGTTAAACATAGCCAAACCCATGTTTTTGCCCAATGGTTTTTTTATGATCGGAGACTCGTAAATGAAGAAATGCTCCCGAAGGAGCATTTTCAGTTTTATAGTTTTTTCAGAATCTCGCCCGAACACTTACGTACCCACCAGAGCGTCTGCGATCCAGGTACCAGGGCAGGTCATCATCGAAGTAATCGATGTCAACATACGAGATGCGATGAAAATCTGCGCGGTGCATATGAGCAGGTATGCGGTGCGTATATACCCAGTTTCTTCCCGACAAGGTTATGTACACACCACGGTAGCAGTCGTAGTAAACGTTGTAATCGCGGTAGTACACATAACGCACAGGCCGGTAATGATAACCATGAGCGGGTGCCCAATGCGGAGGCCTGTGGTACGAATACCTTCTGCCATGGCGATCATGCGTTGGGCCGCGCCAGTCTCTTCGGGAGTCACGATCAAATCTATCCCAGTCATTACGGTGATTATCATGACGGCCACGCTGGTTATCCCAATCGCGATCGCGTTTGTGATCATGTTTGTGCTTGTCATCGCCCCGGCCATTGCCTCTTCCCTGTGCAAGCACATCGGCACCAATCATCAGCACACCAGCAACCATCAGGGCACTCAGGAGTTTCATGTTCGTTTTCATAACACAACAATTTAAAGTTATGTCATGAAATGCAACGGTCGTGCCAAACCCTGAAAACCGTCCAGAATCGTCAGAAATTGGCTTTTTTAGTTAATGATGACTATCCCAAGTGCAAAACACATCATCCGTTCCGATGGGTTGGCCCGGAGGAGGCGTCAGCAGATTTTCAGCTTCATACTTCTCCGGATTTTCGCGGAAGGCCTGAATCAAACTTAGTGCATATGCATAATGTGCCTTCCAGCTTTCCTGGGTTGTAGTTTTTGTTTTTTCCGTCAGCCAGGTTTTAAGTTGATCGATTTTTAAGGAAGCAATGGCGCGTGCTTGTGCAGATGCATTCTGATTTCGGTTTAGCTTGATCAGGTTATTTAATACGCTGTGATTAACCGTCATTTGCAATAGCCCTTCATAACCCGATTTGTTTGCACTCTTGAATGAACTGTTAACGATTTTATCAATCACACTTTCCAACGAAGGTTGCTGATTGTTGAGTGCGTTATGTTGCACCAACCGGGTAGCCCGTGCCGGATGAAAGATCAACCCGAAAACCATGTCGGAAGCACTTTCCGCATATGCTAATGGATCGAACGTAAGATCGGTGCGGGTGCGCATCACCTCGCGCGTACGTTGATACCCGATGGGGTGAGGCGGAATATTCTTGATTAGGTCTGCCGGCAATGACAGTGCTTGCGGAGAAACCGTGCTGAGTAGTGCGTCCATTGCTTTTTGTTGATGTGTTGCAGCAATCAGTTCGGTTACGGGTTGTCCATCTCCACGTAACGCATAGCGGTAATTTAATCCGCCAATAATTTTTGAAGTGGCTTCCGCCTGATAGCGATGAAAGAAGTAAATCGGCACGAGCGCTTCTTCCAGTAAGGCCATAGGTGTTCCTTCACGAATATTTTTCTCACCGAAATTTTTAAGTGCCAATGTGCGCACTTGCATTACGCGGTTTAATTCATCAGCAGCGTCTTGGCCATTATCCCACAGGTGTGCAAACGGATGTGCCCCTCCGGTGGGTCGTGCATCCTGGTCAGATAGAAAAGTCAAGCCTTGCTTCGAACCATCCTGCAGAATTTTTTCAAGTGCAACATCTTCGTTTGTTCCTTCCGGGAAATGGGCGTAGCCGTACGTAACTGCCACTTTATCCCACGCCCCGATTTTATCATCATACGATTGGCTCAAATCAATCTTGCCATCTTTAATGGTGGCTATAGGATGTGGATAGTCCATTACTGACGCAAGGTTTTCCGTACTGGAAGCATAGCTGTGGGCAAGCCCAATCGTATGCCCCACTTCATGTGCAGAAAGTTGACGTAAGCGGGCTAGCGCCATTTCCAGCATGTGTGGAGGAATGGTTTTGCCCTCTTCATAGGGAGCAAGCAATCCTTCAGCAATCAAAAAATCCTGTCGCACCCGAAGCGAACCCAACGACACATGACCTTTTATGATTTCACCCGTGCGCGGATCACTTACCGATGCCCCGTACGACCAGCCGCGGGTAGAACGATGCACCCATTGAATCAGATTGTATCGCACATCCATTGGGTCGGCATCTTCGGGCATCATTTCAACACGAAATGCATTGATGAAACCGGCTGCTTCAAATGCCTGGTTCCACCAGCGTGCACCATCCAATAAAGCGGAACGGATGGGTTCCGGTGTGCCGCGATCCAGGTAATAGATAATCGGTTCAACCGGTTCGCTCATGGCAGCGTTTGGATTTTTCTTTTCGAGACGATGACGATTAATAAATCTTTTTTCGATGGGCTCATGAATAGGCGTGGCATAATCGTAGAAGGAGGTACCGAAGTATCCGGCACGCGGATCGAATTTGCGCGGCTTGTATTTATCGTCCGGAAGTTGAACAAACGAATGATGTTGACGCACGGTTACCACATTAGGTGTTGGTGTTACACTTCGGATGTAGCC